>CAIWHS010000149.1 GCA_903912515.1 uncultured Planctomycetaceae bacterium | reverse complement strand
TGCTGTTTCCTATTTCTCACCAGCATCACCGGGCATTCCCACCGCAGTAACACTCCCCACTTTCTTGGCAGATGGGCCCTTGGTTTGGCCTGGCCAACATGGTGGGTTCCTTGGCCCCCGCCATGATCCTTGGCAGATCACTAAAGACCCATCGAGACCCAATTTCAAGGCCGAAAACCTCACCCTGCCCGCCGGGCTCTCTGTCACGCACATGCGCGACCGCATGGAATTGCTCACACACATCAACGCCTCCCAAGACCAGCTTTTGCAACTCACCGAAGGCCAAAGGCTCAGCCAGCAGCAGCAAAAGGCCGCCCAAGTGCTTGGTAGCGGTGCGGTGGCCCGGGCGTTTGACCTAGCTCAAGAACCCGAAAAAACCCGTGACCGCTACGGCCGCCACGCCTTTGGCCAGTCGTTACTGCTGGCTCGTCGGTTGGCCCAAGCCGGGGTGAAAGTGATCCAGGCCAACATGGGCCGGGTGCAAAACTGGGATAGCCACGAGAACAATTTCAAACGGCTAAAAAACGACCTTCTGCCCCCGCTCGACAAAGGCGTCTCGGCCCTTTTGGATGACCTGGCTGAATCGGGTATGGATAAAGAGGTGCTAGTGGTGGTGATGGGCGAATTTGGCCGTAGCCCCAAGGTGGACCAAAAGGTGGCCGGGCGCGACCACTGGGCCCCCTGCTTTAGCGGCCTTGTGTTTGGTGCGGGCGTGCGCCAAGGCCAGGTGCTGGGCCAATCTGACAAAACAGGGGCCTACCCGGCCACTCCCGGCTACAGCCCCGATGATATGGGTGCCACCATCTATCATGCACTGGGCATCGACCACGAAAGCGAATTGCGCGACCGCCAAAACCGGCCCACCCAACTCAACCGCGGCCAAGTGATGAGCAAACTGTTCGGCTGATTTTCTTCAGTCAAAGGCACCGGGAGCCATTAGCCCCCCAGACAGGCGGCTTGAACTTATCAGGCCTTAACGCAGCACAAGTGGGTCCAAATGTTGCGAAAATGACTCTCGACTTCTTACCCGAAACGCTGGGAATTCATCAGGGGCGAACTGCAAATCTCAGTTCGCAAACCTAGGCGAATCCCGGCCAAGTGCCCGGGGCTAGCGGCCAGTTTTTGGCCAACTGCAGTGTAGTCCCCCACCGATTGGCCCACCCATTCTGGATGGCCCAAGGTGCTTAAAATTCTAAAGCCGCCACGGCCAACCGGGCAGTCACCTACTAAGGCAACCTCCGGCACACCCATCCACAGGGCATCGAAGGTGGTGGTGCCACAAACAAACGGGAACGGGTCGAGGGCGAAATCGATACGGTCATAAGTGCGGATGTAATCGGGCCCATCCTGGTAGCCGATAATTCCCACACGATAGCGCGAGACGCCGCGCTGGGCAAAAAAAATCGAGCACCTCTTGCTGGATGCGCGACTACTTTATGTGCAATAGCAGGTGCCCTCCAGGCACCCCCGACACAAGTTGTGCCTAGGCATCCCGGGTGATGGGGTTCAATTTGAAAAAATTGTTTAGGCTGCCAAAGGTGATATGGTCCTTAACCAAAGAGGGCGGCGGTTCCACCTCGGGCATGCGCACCAGTGCTTCGGGCGGCAACTGGAGTTCCACCAGCAGATGGGCAACCGCAGCGGATTCTCATGAAAACCGGGGGTGGGCAGGCCTGGCGGGACCAAATAAAACTCTGTCAGGCGATAGCCGATCGCCTTCAGCGCCTGGCGCGCCTGATCCTGCTGGTTCAGTTGCAGCACCACCACACCCATTTTGTTCCAGGCTGGCACCAAATCAGGGTTCAAGTCCACCGACCTGCGAAGCGACTCCACCGCCCGAATCATTAACCCCAATGTTGATATAGATAAAACAAATTATAATGGCTCACTGCGTCTTCGAGGTCTAGCTCGAGGGCCCGCAGATAGGCCCGCCCGGCCTACACGGGCCGGCCAAGATCTTTTAGCAAGCTGCCAAAATTGTTTTGAAAAAAACCTCGGATCGGATCCGGTTGCACCGAGGCACTCTAATTCCGCAAGGTCTCTTGCGCACTGCCAGCCAAGTGCTCCAGCATGCCAAAGAAGTGGTTCGCGCTGTCGGCGTAGCCGTGCGATTCGACAAGGATTTGCTGGTGGAGCGCCCACACCTCGGCCAATCGTCCTGATTGATGCAGTAAAATGGAGGTATTGAGTGAATTTTCTGGCAATATGGGTCCGGCTTCACATTGGGTCTGCAAAATAAAACAGTTGATTACCAGATGCAAAAATATCGCTCTTCCCGGCTAACCTGCTCCAATTTGAATACTAAATAGATTCATGTCTTCCGGATTTTGTTGGCCTTTAAAGAAAATAATGTTGATTTCAAGATCACCCACTTTTGCAAAGTTGGGGCAAAACCCAGCTGCCTCGATCACCCGAGTCAGCAGTTTGGCGGTAAAACCACACTTGTGTGCGTAAAAATCCATATCGCTCGAGGCTATTTGGCTACCATGGCTTAAATCACATCTAGCGGGGTGAAATGCCCCATGGGCGACGCCTTCAAGTACCTGGTCCAGGTCCATGTCACTTTGCGCCACTCGGCTAATCAATTCACCCAGATCTGGCGCCCGGACCTGCGCGAAACCGCAAGCATTTAGCACGTGAAGAATACCTGCCAGCACCTTGGGCACATCGTGGCGGTGGCAGTGTTCCAAGTAGTGTGAGCCAGAAACCGCTTCGAAT
>CAIWHS010000148.1 GCA_903912515.1 uncultured Planctomycetaceae bacterium | reverse complement strand
GGAAACCATCATCCCGCCGCGGGACCGGGGATTCATCCGCCTGAATGCGGGGCGGTCCCTGCCGCTTGGATACGCGGCCATCGAGGTGGGGACCGACCGTGGCACGCTGTGGGAGCACCTGCGAGTCAAACGCGAAGCCTTCGACATCGGCGGGGGCTGGGTGGCGGACCACCTGCGACACGAGCCGTACCTGCGGCTTTTGACACGCCTGCATGTGAACATGGGGCAGATCCAGGGGGTGCCGGGTTACACTGACCGCCCGGAGCTGTATGAGCGTTACCCGATCAAACTGTGCAACCGCCTGTGGCCGTTGGAGGAATGGGACACGGATGCCTGGCTGCCGAAGATCCACGCCGTGGAATTTCTAGGCGAGCCTCAGTACGGCGGCGGTCGGCCGGTGCCGCCACAGGAGGTCTTCGACAAACTGCTGCCCTACCGGGTTAGCCGGCTGCCCACCAGCCTGACCCACTCGGAGGAGCGGGTGTGGCGGCATTATGCTGGGCTGTCGGATTACCCGCATTACGATGCGTACCGGGTGGTGGCACCTGCGGCAGACGCGTGGCGGCAGTACGACCGCTGGGGCGGCAAACGGATTTCCTGGGGGGCCCCCCTCGAGACGATTGGCGACATGAGCCGATCGCTACGGGAACTCAACCGGCCGATGCCCTGCGCGGTCTGGTCGCAGGGACCGGCCGATGGATGGGGTAGCGATTTCTGGACCGGGGGCCGGGCCCGGCGGAGTCCGACCCCGGACGAGCTGCGGGCGCAGGCAATCCACGCACTTTCCACCCGAGTCACCTCCCTCTACTGGTTCAACCTTAGCCTGAAATCGCTGCTGATGTTCCCTGACACTTGGGAGCCGATCAGCCGCATCGGCCGCGAGATTCGCATGTTGGAGCCGTTTTTCCTTGAGGGGGATGCCTACTGGTTCGAGCGAGTGAAGAAGGATGGAAAACCCGACTGGGACCT
The DNA here is from genome assembly GCA_903912515.1 of uncultured Planctomycetaceae bacterium. Taxonomy (GTDB): domain Bacteria; phylum Planctomycetota; class Planctomycetia; order Gemmatales; family Gemmataceae; genus UBA6894. Next base: position 12,761 of record CAIWHS010000148.1, on the reverse strand, counting down.
GGCCTCGATAGGCGCGCCCGAGGCTGCCGTGCTGTTCGCCAACGATCTCGCCTACGGGCCCGATAGCAGGGAGAGTGTCTTCACCTTCGGCGGGCCGCGGCCGGTGTCGTTCCGTTTTGTGCTACCGGGGTGGCTACGGAAGGCGGAGGATGTTTTCCGTGTCGATGCGGACGGGGTGCACGAGGTCCGATGGCGGATCGAGGGGGATGCGGTGGTGATCGATGATAGTCGAAGCCGGGATGCCATCTACCTTGCCGCCCGGTCGAAAACGGTGCGCGGCGAGGTGGAGAAACGCCGGCTGTCGGCCCTGGCGCTGGAGAAGGCGAATGCCGTCGAGATCGGGGAACTCGAGAAACTGAAACGGTGAGCCTGTCAATAATCGGACTAAAACCTTGCTTTTAGTTTCTTTTTCCGTTGACAACGGGAGTTCTCATTTCCCCGGGTGGTCCTTGAAGAATGTCACCATCGCTTCGACGGCGTTCCTGCCGGGGAACTTGTGCCCGTCCTGGTGTCGCCAGACTACCAGATCGTTGCCGCCGGGGCCCGGGTACAGCGTCGCTTTACCCTGAAAGCCCCAGGGCTTGCCCTCGCCTGCTTCGTTGACCTTCCTGACCTGGGCGATCATCGCCTCCTGCCAGGCTGGCTTGACCAGCGGATCATTCTCGCCCAGCAGGTGGAACAGGGGCTTTGGCTTTAGCCCCTTGCCTTGGCGGGGGCCGATCGCAGCGGACGGGCCCACCGCTGCGAGAACCTCCCCTCTTTCCGCCCACAGCAGATAGGTGAAGCCGCCGCCGTTGGAGTGGCCGGTGGCATGGATGCGCCGGGCGTCTACCGTGAATTCCCGTTTCAGGGAATCCAAAACCACATCGAATAGTCGCAGGTCGCGGTCCTGCTGTTCTCCCGGCCCGCTTTGCCAGCCGGTTTTCTTGCCCTCGGGGTCGGTTAGCCTGCCGGGGGTGTTCAGCCCCTGCAGGTGGACTGAGATCGCATTGGGCCAAGCCTTGTCCATGCCGAAGCTGTTCAGCGCATTCTGGCTGGAGCCTCCGTGGCCGTGGAAGACAAACACTACCGGGGTCGGGGTTTTCTTGGCGGCAGGCGGGATGAACAACAGGCCGGTGCGGTTGACGCCGTCCACCCGCCACTCCCGGCGGACGGTCTCCTGGGCGCGGGCCGGAAGGGTCGACAGGACCAGGGTGCCCAGGATCCACAGCGAAAGTTCCAGGAATATGCCAGACCGACTCCGACGGTTAAGCATGGGGCATTTCCTTCCTAAGGGAACAAGTACGGTGGGGGCCCGGTGTGTCTGGCTGGCCCTTTCGTCTGGTTTCGACCCGCGAAGAATCCAAAATAAACCACCCATGCGACTCATACCATGCCCGGGGTGACTGGTGATCGTGTCCGGGCGTGCGTTGCGGGCGGCCAAGGGTAGCCGGTGGCCCAAGGTGGGCACCTGTCGGCTAACCTGGTGACCGGGTTACGAGGCCAGGCGACACGGGTAGGGCGAGCACAACTCCTCGACCCACTCATCAAATCCAGCCTCGGCAAGGATCCCGTTCAGCTTCTCGTAGAACAAATGACCGGGCGAGCTTGGCAAATGCCGAGTGGCGCCCCAGAACTCTTCCTGATGCTCGCTGCTTTGACCTTCCAGAGCCATACATGCCTCCGCATGCCGAAAGGAATCCTTGCTATGCCAGAAGATAATGGCCTAAATTCAAATGAGGGAGGCTGGGTCAGGGTTTTTCAGACGATCCATGCGAGATGAATTGCCTGGCACCTGTAATTTAGATAAATCCCATCCTCTAATGTATTTGAGCGGACCGTGGGCTGGAATGGCCGAAGGCCTCCTGCGCAATCGATCAGCCTGCAGGCAAGGCGCTGAAGCATTGGCGCCCTGGCCGAAAAATGGTCAGGGAATGGTAGCCTTGGCCAGCTTGCGGGCCATCTGCAGTACTTTGACATCGGGGTCGACCATCACCTCGGCTGGCTTGAAGCCGCTGGTCAGTTTCCAGCTCACGGTCTGGCCGGGGCCCACGGTCACCGTCTGAATCGAGCCAGGTTCGCGGGGCTTGTCCGCTGTTTCCAATTCCTCGGTTTCCTTTTTGCTGGGATAATCCGCAGGCGGCACAACAGCCACCTCCACCTCGACGGTGCCTGTCCCGGTGTTGGTGATCATCCCCGTGGTGGTGTGTCGGCCGGCGCCATCCGCCTCATGATGGACCTCTCCCAGACTGAACTCGGGAAGCACCTTGCCCAGCAGCCACTGCTTCACGAAGGCATCAAACGCTTTGGGGTCGGCGGCATGGGGCCGCAGGGACTCGACGAGATCCTCGATCAGCGGGAAGTCGGGGCCATCCTTGAACTTCAAGATGAACTCCCGCAGGCCTTTCAGCATCCGCTCGCGGCCCATCTGTTCCATCAGCATGAAGAAGACCCAGCCGCCCCGGTTGTAGACGAGTGTGGTGTCGCCGGGCCTGGAACCGTCCACCTTGTGCAGCGGGCGTTCCCGGTCTGGATTCCGTTGCTGCACATACTCGCGCTCGAACTTGGTCATCAGCGCCCGGCGGGTTTTCACGCCCCGCATTTGCTCCACCAGCATCGCGGCCGAATAGTTGGCCATGCCTTCGGAAAGCACATTGCCACCAGGTCCCTTGCCTGGCGTGAGGATGTTGCCCCACCACTGGTGCGCCGACTCGTGCGCCACGATGAAATCCACCGTGTCCGCTTCGCCTTTTTCCGCCTTCAGGGCCAAAAAGCCGATCGACTCGCTGAAGGTGATGTTGCCGGGGAAGCCCTGGGCATAGCTCGCCAGACCGGGGAACTCGGTCAGCCGCAGCGACTTCCACGGGTAGGGGTGAAACCATGCGCCGTAATGCTTGCGGGCGGCATCCAGAACCTCCGCCATGCGCTCCGTGTGGAAGGCGTGCTTTCGGTCATGGAAAACGGTGGATTCCTTGCCCCGGGTCTCCACCAAGTTGGAAGGCCCACCCACAATGTTGAAAAAACGGATCGGTTCGGTAGTTTTCCACATGGTGGACTTGCGGCCATCGGAGGTGGCCTGTGGGCCAGGTTCGCCGACGCAGTTAACGGTCCAGTCTTCCGGGGCGGTGATGGTCATCTCCATACTGGTTCCCCAGGCCGGCCCGAATTCGGGATCGACCCGCTGTCGGTAATGGTCGTCGGCATACTCCCGGGCTTCCGGCTGGTCCTTCTCCTCCAGGCCAACCCCGTCCATGAAGCCGACCAGCGGCATGAACGAACCATCGAAGCTGGTCAGTACCACCCCGGAGGGCAGCACAAATTGGCCCGCACCCGTCTGGGTTTTGCTCCACCCGCTGGGAAAGGTGCCCTGCAGATCAAAACCCACCCGGCAGGTGGCGTCAGGCACGAGGGGCTTTGCCGGGCGCACCACCATCAGCCCCGACCGGTTCTCGATGGAGGGCCTGCCATCGCGCTCGATCGGTTTCACCGGCTGGATTTCTGCACCATCCACAGTCCAGCTTTCCACGCGCAGGTGGGTGCGCAATGTCAGGGCAACCGCATCCATGTCAGCCTGGCTGCGGTTGCGCAATACATACTCGCCCTTCACCCGGAAGGATCGACTTTCCGGGTACAGGTCCACCGACGCGTTCACCTTGTCCAGCGCGGCGAAGGGCGCGTTCTTCCAAGTGGAGACATTCTGTTTCCAATAGTCCTTGGCCAGGCTGACTGCGGGGCCACCCTCGGGTCCGCGCCGCATGGCGAAAAGCATACCGCCGGCAATCAGCAGAGCCGGAACCGCCAAGCCCAGGATTGGCAACGATGAGCGCAGAAGACGCCCCGGGCTGAACCGGTCGGCCACGCCCCGGGCATCGTTCAAGCGCCTGGGGTAGAAGCGTAGTGCCAGGGCCACCAGCACCACGGTGGCGCATAGGGTGAGGATGCGGTTCCAGGTGATCTCGCCCCGCGCGAAGCCGAGGCGATCCAGCTCGGACCAGCGGACTCCGCTCCACAGGTGCCACTTGGTGGCCCAGTTCATGTACCCCCACTGGGTGGCTAGCCCGGTCGCTATCAGGGCTGCCAGGCTCAGCGCGTAGGTGGCGTAGCGGTTGAGCGTGAGCGAGAAGACCACCATCACGAAGGCCGACCAGAAGATGAGGGTGGGGGCTAGCAACACCCCCCAGAGCAGCGTGAAGACCCCAGGCTGCAAACCAAACCAGATGCCAGTGGTAAAATACTGGTAGGTGAGCACCATCAATGCCCCCAGAAACGCGCCAAAGGCGATCAAGCAAGCCAGGGCGCCGTTGGCCAGCACCTTCCCGGTGAGGATTGCGGCGGTGGGGGCGGGGGAGGAGTTGACCAGGCCGGCCACGCCGTGGCGTTGCTCGCGGACCAGACTCTCCACCGAGTAGTAAAGAATCAGCAGCACCAGCAGCAGGGTCAGCGTGTTGAAACTGCTCCCGGCAAGGGACCCCGGTGTGGCCAAAAGGAAAGTGTCAAACGGCCCCTGCCGGAACAGGCCCATTGTCACCACCTGCAGAAGGATGAGCGGGCCGAAAATCCAGAGGCCCGGCGAACGGATGAGCGACCGCAGTTCCAGACCGAGGAAGGCCCGCGTGGTGGCCAGGAAACCGGGGGCGCGTTGGATGGTCTCCGGCAAGGGACGGAGTGACCAGTCTTCGTTTGTCTGGCGGGACATGTCGCTGGAAGCCAGCGAGGCCAGGTTCACCCGTGGGGATTTTCCCCGGATGCGGCGCTGAACCAGCGCGCCCGACAGCGGCACCAGGGCAAGTCCCAAACCCGCCATGACCAGCCGGCTCAAAAGCATCGGGATTTCCGGGACCGTGGAGGCCCCGTTGAGGTAGTCGGCCCCGCGCGGCTCTTTCAAAAAGGTGGCCAAAAACCAGCGCACGCCTGCCGGGTCGCACCACTGCAGTCCCTTGTTGATCCATTCGGGCAGCCATGCCGGGCTGAAGTCCCACAGGAAAAGCGCGCCGCCTATCACCAGCACCGTGGGCACGGCGAACACCAGCACCGCTTGCCCGGTAAGCGTGCCCAAAAACAGGGCCGCTCCGGCGGTGAACAGCAACAGTGGCAGCGTGTAGAGCAGCAGAGGCCGCAGGTAATGGCCCAAGGCGAAAGGGCCCAGCAGGTCGGTCTTGTCACGGGGATACAGTTCGGTGAACAGGATCTGCAGGAGCAGGTAGGCCGCCAACACTCCAACCAGCGGAATCAGCGATCCCAGAAATCGCCCGATGGCGTATTCACCCGGAGACAGGGGGGTGGACAGCAGCACCCGGTCCAACTTACGGTCCTCGTCATTCGCCAGTGCCAGCCCGCACTGCACCGAGGCGAAAAACGGCAGGATCAATCCCAGGAAAAGCAGGTCCTGGAAGGCCAGGCTGGTTTCCGCGTTCAGCCAGCTTTTCTTGCCGCCGATGTCGCCGCCACTGCCCATGCCGATGGTCACATTGCCGGCCGCAAGGCCGAACAGCAGCAAGCCCAGAATGGCCAGCATCACGATGGGCAACGGTTTGCGCCATGCCAGGCGGATGTCGCTCCAGGCCAGGGTCCAGATGCGTGACAGGCTCATGCCGCACCTCCAGCCACCGACACCCCGGTGCCGCGGAGGGCGGGTGGCACCTCGCGCGTGGGGGTGCGCATCAGTACCAGGTAGGCGTCTTCCAGCCCTGGTTGCACAAGTGTGAAGCCGGTAGGGGGATCGCCGGCAGGCAGGCTGATCCGCACCCGGTTGGTCGTACCCTCTGCCAGTACCGAGGAGAGAACCCGCCAGGTGGAGGCGAACGACTCCATTTCGGCGGGGTGCACCATACCCTCATAAATGGTCCCGGTGATCGCCTCGCGCGCCGCTCGGGGTGTGGTGTCGGCCACCACTTCGCCGCCCCGGATCACTGCCAACCGTGGGCACAGCGTCGCCACATCCTCCACGATGTGGGTGGAAAGGATCACGATGCGCTTCGATCCCATTTCAGCCAGCAGCCGGTAGAAGCGGTGCCGCTCCTCCGGATCCAGCCCGGCGGTCGGCTCATCGACAATGAGCACCCGCGGATCGCCGGCGATAGCCTGCGCCAGGCCCAGCCGTTGGCGCATGCCGCCCGAATACCCTGCCACCTTGCGGGTGGCGGCGTGGGCGAGGTTGACCCGTTCCAGCAGTTCCTTGGCCACCTGACGGCGGCCGCGTGGCCCGGTGATCCCTTTCAGTTTCAGCAGCAGCTCCAGCATGGCCAGCCCGGAGAGATCGGGGTGGAAACCGAAATCCTGCGGCAGGTAACCCAGTCGCTGGTGCATGAAGCGCGGGTCTTGCACGATGTCGTGCCCGTCCAGCACCACCTGGCCGGCGGTGGGCTCGATCAGGCCAGCCACCACCTGCATGAAGGTGCTCTTGCCAGCGCCGTTGGGACCCAACAAGCCGAACAGGCCCTCACCTAGTTCAAGGTCGACCCCGCGCAAAGCGGCAACCGGCCCGGGGTGGATCTTGACCAGACCACGAATGCTCAGCATGACTGGATTCCCGAAGGTGGAAAAATCGGAAGAGTGCGTTTGCTTCTGATACCGGAAAAAGGGTGTCGGGTTTCAAAAATCCGGTTCCATCATCGCCCGGAAGCCATTTGGCGAACCAGTTTCAAAATCCATTTCAGATATCGGTAAAGAACCCACAGACAGGCGGCACCAACTAGGCCCATCATGGGGCCAAGAATGATTTGCTGCCATGGTTCAAGGTCGCTTTGCACTACCGGCGCCAGGCTCACATCGAAGAATCCACAGATCCCCGAAGTGAAGAGAACCGGTCCGGCGATGAGGAATGCAATGCCCAAGGGGGCAAGCAGGGAAGTGATCAGCAGGGTAGGCAGGCTGCCGAAAACTAGCAGGCCGAACAGGCCAAATGTCCGGGAAATCCAGCCAGCACCCGAGGGCTTGGGGTTCAGGTAGGATTCCACCAAATATGCTTTGGCAAGGGATTCGGCAGACCCCAGCCGGGTGAGGATTTCATCCAAGGGTTTGCCGGCCGCTTTCGCATCTTGCAGGTGGGCGCGGATTTCATCCACTACCTCCCGCTTTTCCGGGGCATTCATGGGTGTCAGGGCATCCGCCAGCGCGGTCAGATAGCGCTCCGCCACGGGGTTTTGGTCAGCAACGGTCCGGTTCATCTGTCTGCTCCCTTCCCGACGCATCGGCCCACGGCTTGGACCACGGCATCCCATTCTTTGGACAGGACCGAGAGCTTTTTCCTTCCCTCGGCGGACAAGCGGTAATACTGCCTGGGCGGACCCGAAGGAGAATCCTGCAGGAATGACTCCACTACCCGGTCGGCTTTCAGTCGGCGCAGGATCGGGTAGACGGTGTTTTCTCCGGCCGCAAGCGGGCCCAGCGATTCCAGCCGCGTGACGATCTCGTAGCCGTAGCTCGGCTGCTGATGCAGGATCTGCAGGATGCAGAACTCCAGCACCCCGCGGCGCAACTGGGTCGTCCACTCTCCGGCTTCCATGCGCCCCGGCCTCGCAACTGTGTGCCACACAGTACCAGTCTACTGTGCGCGGCACAGGAGTCAAGAGTTTACAAGGCAAACAAAAAGAGTGCATGGCATCTATCCCATGAGGCGACATCCATTCAAATAGTAGTAACGAAATTGAACCGTTGTCAACCATTCAAATCAGATGGTATTATTTGAACGAAGGAGTTTAGTTATGGCCGAGTCGCCAAAGAAAACCTGCGTCATCCGCACCGCAGAGCATTTTGACGCCATCTGCTCGCCGGTGCGCGCCTCCATTCTGGAGACGCTGCTGGCTTTCGGGCCCATGCCCGCCCGGGAAATCGCCGCCAAGATCGCCAGGCCGGTCAGTCTCACACACCACCATGTGGGGTTGCTGGTGGATGTCGGCATCGTGGTGGAGAAGGAAAAGGTCAAACGCGGCAGGCACCTTGAGCGGGTCTTTGTTCTTCCCTTTGATGATTTTCGTTTCGATTTTGACACCAACCCCAAGGTCGCCGCCAAGGGGATGTTGCGGCTCGTCAAGACATTTGGCCGCTTCACCGAGCGCATGTTCGGCCGCTCGCTTCAGGGCGGATTGACAGAACTGATGAAGGAATTTGCCACCTTTCGCTGCGAGACAGCGCACCTTTCCAAGGACTCCATCCTCCAGGTCCGCGGGCACCTACAGGCAATCCGCAAAATATTCGAGCAGGAAAGGGGAGCCCCTGGGGGGGACCCCTTCCAGGTCTTTTGGTCCTTTTACCCGCTGGGTGTGGCCGCGGAATCCTTTTCCGCCGGCAAGGCAAAAAAATCGCGGAAACGACACCAGGGGGCTGGCTGATGGGGCAGCTTCAAGAAGATGGCGTCTCCCCACCGCATGAAGACACCAGACATTCCGTCGATATGGCCCGGGCCAATCTGCTGGGTTTTCCCATAGCGCTTTTGCCTGTGGTGCCCCTGGTGGTTTTGCACGGACTGGTGCATGGATGGACCGCTGTCGGGCAAGCTTTCAATGATTTTTGGGGTAATTTCTTGCTTTTTTTGCCAGCGGTTTTGGTAGGTATAGTCGTCCATGAGGTGGTCCATGCCCTCACCTGGGGGATATTCGGCGGCCATGGCCTCCAATCTGTCCGCATCGGTTTCCAGTGGAAAACCATGACACCCTTTGCCCACTGCATGGTTCCCATCACCGCGCGATCCTACCGGGTCGGCGCGGCCATGCCCGGTTTGTTGACCGGCGTCTTGCCGGCGCTGGCGGGGTCGTGGGCCGGCATGCCCGAACTTGCCGGTTTTGGCTGGTTCATGACCTTTTGCGCCGGTGGCGACCTGCTGGTGCTGATGTTGCTGCGCGGGGTGCCTGCGGATGCCCTCGTGGAGGATCACCCGACCAGGGCAGGGTGCAGGGTGGTGCAAAGCCCCGATCTTGAATGACTTTGGATCATTTCTTGGAGCAAAAATGAACTTATTTAGATCGTCACGCGCTTGGATTTCATTGGCCCTGGCAGCTTTGGGCTTCATCCCCTCGGGGCGGTCAGATGACTGGCCCAACTGGCTCGGGCCCAAAAAAGATGGGGTGTGGCACGAGACCGGGCTGCTGGAGAAATTCCCCTCAGGTGGGCCCAAGGTGATTTGGCGCAAGCCGATCAACTCCGGTTACTGCGGGCCGGCAGTGGCGTCTGGCAAACTCTTTGTGATGGACCGCATCACCGAGAAAGACAAGGACGGCAAGCCGGTTTCGACCAAAAAAGGCGTGGTGGCCGGTAAGGAAAGGGTGGTTTGCCTCAATGCCAAAAGTGGCGATACCCTGTGGGTTCAGGAATTCGATTGCCCCTACACCATCAGCTACGGTCAAGGGCCCCGGGCAACACCCTGGGTTGATGGCGACCGTGTGTTCACCCTCGGAGCCATGGGCAATCTGCGCTGCCTTGAATCAGCCACCGGCAAGGTGGTGTGGGATAAAGACCTTCCCAAGGATTACAAAACCAAGCCACCCCTGTGGGGCTATTCCGCCAGCCCCTTGGTGGAAGGCGACTTAATTTATACCCAAGCCGGCGGAGAAGGCAGCGCCGTAGTGGCCCTGGATAAACGAACCGGCAAGGAGTTCTGGCGCGCGCTGCAGGCCGAGGAGGTGGGCTACAGTGCGCCCATGCTCTGCGAGGCCGGCGGAAAAAAGCAGTTAATCGTTTGGCTTGACACTTCGGTCAATAGCCTCGACCCGCTCACCGGCAAAACCCACTGGTCCCTGGAACATCCCGAGGCAAAATCGATCCAGCGCCCGGTGGTGAACATCATCACCCCGGTGAAGGCTGGTGACAAACTGTTGGTCAGCGAGTTCTACCAAGGCTCGGCCCTGATGAGGCTGGATGGTGAAAAACCGGATGCCAAACTGCTGTGGCGTAGCAAGAGCAAGGATCCCTCCAAGCCGGACAACCTCAATGCCATCATGGCCACCCCCATTATTCGCGATGGCCACATCTACGGTGTTTGCGGCATGGGCGAGATGCGTTGCGTCAAGCTCGATACCGGTGAACTGGTCTGGGAGAGCCTGAAGGCCACCGGTGGCAAGAAGGCACTGTTCGCCCACGCATTCATCATTCCAGCAGGTGACAACTATGTGCTGTTCAACGACCAGGGCGACCTGATTCTGGCCAACCTGTCTCCCAAGGGTTACGAGGAGATTGCCCGCCACCACCTGCTCGACACAACCTTCACCACCCGCGGTCGCGATGTGGTCTGGTGCCACCCGGCGTTCGCCAACAAGTGCCTGTTCGTGCACAACGGCAAGGAAATGGTTTGTGTGTCGATGACGAGGGAATGAGATCAAAAATGACTTGGCGAGGTAGAAATGGAGACTGTTTTCACGGTCACTTTCCTGACCTTGGTTCTCACTATGGTCGCGGTTTTATTTTCCAGACCCGATCTAGGAAGTAAGTTGATACTGTTGAAATAACAGTGGGGGAATCGTCATGCTTCGGGCTTGCCTTGGGCTGGTGGTAATCATTTTGCTGGGCTGTTTGGGAACCGCTTTCGGGCAAATGCCCAGGCAGGCGAAATTTCCCGAAGGAGTTTGGGAAGGCCCCCTCAAGGTCGGCCCGGTGGAGTTGTTGCTCGCTTTTCACCTTTCCAGCGACAAGGACGGTGCCTGGAAGGCCAGCATGGACAGTATCGATCAGGGCGCCATCGGCATTCCCTGCGATAGCGTCAAGGTGGATGGCAAAAAGGTCACTATCGAGCTGGGTAAACTGAAGGCTCAATTCGAGGGTACCTCGAGCACCAGCAACACCGTTTTGAAGGGGACTTTCACCCAAAGGGGCATGAAGTTCCCCCTCAGCCTGAACCGGGTTGAAAAGGCGTCCACCCGCAAGCGCCCCCAAACTCCCAAAAAACCGTATCCATATGGCTCCGAGGAAGTGGTGTTTGAAAATCCCAAGGCCGGAATCAAACTGGCCGGTACCCTCACCATGCCCAAGGAGGGAGGCCCGTTCCCGGCTGTGGTGCTGGTGACTGGTTCCGGTCCCCAGGATCGGGATGAGACCCTGCTTGGCCACAAGCCCTTCCTGGTTCTGGCTGATCACCTCACGCGCAAGGGAATCGCCGTTTTGCGCTTCGATGACCGAGGGGTGGGCAAGTCCAAGGGGGATTTCAACAAGGCCACCTCGGCAGACTTCGCAACCGATGCTTTTGCCGCCATGGAATATTTGGCAAACCGCAAGGAGATCGATTCCAAGCGCATCGGTCTGGCGGGCCACAGCGAGGGAGGGTTGATCGCACCCATGGTGGCCGCCGAACATCCTGATAAAACCGCTTTCATCGTGATGTTGGCTGGAACTGGCGCCAAGGGGGATGCCATCATCGAAAGGCAGACCCAGGAGATCGGCAAGGCGTCCGGGGCAACCCGGGAGGGGCTGGAGGTTTCAGCCCGACTGCAAAAGCTGCTGATGGATACCGCCCGGTCGCAGCCGGATGAGGCTGCCGCCAAAAAAGCTCTGGCCGGTGTCGCTGTCGCCTTCGCCAAAAAACTAAGTGAAGCGGAGAAAAAAGCTCTGGAAATAGAAGACAATTCCGATGAGGGCCTCAAGGCCAGCGAGGAAGCGGCCGCCACTTTCGCCTCACCCTGGATGCGCTTCTTCCTGAATCATGATCCAGCCCCGGTATTGGCCCGGGTCAAGTGCCCGGTGCTGGCGGTCAATGGTTCGCTCGATTTGCAGGTGCTGCCCGACCAGAACATGCCCCTGATCGAGAAGGCTTTGAAGGATGGCGCCAACCCCCGGTTTGAAACCAAGGTGTTCCCCGGCCTGAACCACCTCTTCCAACATGCCAAGACAGGCCAACTAAGTGAATACGGCCAGATCGAGGAGACCATGGCTCCTGAGGTGATGGAACTGGTGGCCTCTTGGATTTCAGGGAAGTAGAAAGCGCTCACCCTTTTTGTAAATTGGTAAGCCTTCAGCCGATTGCCATAGATGAGGATGATTTTAGACATGGATCAGGTGTTTAAGAAGCGCTTCATCCGGCGTTGCAAAATGGATTTGCCCATGCTGAAGTTGTTCCCTGCCAAGCATGGATGCCGAGCTAACCCGTGAAACGGTGCTCAACCAAATTGGGCTCGGATTCTTCGAGGCGGATGCCAGTGCCATCGTGGAGCTTGTTCCCGAGGTCACCATCTTTGCGATCTTGACCTTGGCCAAGCGGGTCGCCGAATTCACAGGTTTGGTTGGCAACGCCACCGAGAAGGGGGCCCAGACCTAGGCCACTTTCGTGACCATCCTCCGCACCCTCAAGATGCGCGGACACAACCCCCTGCAGATCCTCTAGGATGCCTTGAAATCTTATGTCTGCTCAGGAAAAATCCAGCCTTTGCCGACAAAAATCACCGCAAACGACTGAAGGCCTGCGCAAATAAACAATGGTAAAGTCGATTTTAAATTAGATGGCACAAAAGAGGCGGTGTATAAGCTCGTATTTAGGCCAGTAAGAACCCGGATTCGGGGCCATGCCGACCGCCGTTTGCAATTAATATGGGTGGGCTATCAGTTAGCAAGCCACCCTAAAGGAGGGCCGGGAGACCACGGGTTGACCCAGTGGCCTACAATTCAATTACTGCTGCGGGATCGCAGGGTGTGCGCATGGTGCCCTAGCCCGAAATCGGCAGGGTGGTTCAGGTGCTGCCCTGGCAGAGACCGCAGGGTCAACAGCCCACACTTTTCCATCTGACTTCGAGGGGCCAAGCCATGACAGAGCCACACGAAAACCAGCAAGCATCGTCCCGATGGAAGGTCCGGTGGATGGCATT
>CAIWHS010000147.1 GCA_903912515.1 uncultured Planctomycetaceae bacterium | reverse complement strand
TGGACGTGCAGGTGTGCATTCACACCGACACCCTGAATGAGGCGGGGTTTGTGGAAGACACGATCCGTGCCATCGGCGGCCGCACGATCCACACCTTTCACACCGAGGGGGCAGGGGGTGGCCATGCTCCCGACATCATCCGCATCTGCGGCGAGGCCAATGTGCTGCCGAGCAGCACCAATCCCACCCGGCCTTACACCCGCAACACGCTGGAGGAACACCTCGACATGTTGATGGTGTGCCATCACCTGGATCCCAAGATTCCAGAAGATGTGGCCTTCGCTGAATCGCGCATCCGTCGCGAGACCATTGCCGCCGAGGACATCCTCCACGATCTGGGCGCCTTCTCCATCATCGCCAGCGACTCCCAGGCCATGGGCCGGGTGGGGGAGGTGATCCTGCGCACCTTCCAGACGGCCCACAAGATGAAGGTGCAACGGGGACCCCTCGCCGGTGACGGAGCCCGCAACGACAACACACGCTTGAAGCGCTATATCGCGAAAACCACGATCAATCCGGCCATTGCCCATGGAATTGACAGCCAGGTGGGCTCGGTGGAGGTGGGCAAGCTGGCGGATCTGGTGCTCTGGAAACCTGGATTTTTTGGTGTCAAGCCCGAGCTGGTGTTGAAGGGTGGCTCGATCGTGTGGGCGCAAATGGGGGATTCCAATGCCTCCATCCCCACCCCCGGGCCGGTGCATGGTCGGCCGATGTTTGCCGCCTTTGGCGGCGCCTTAGCCCCCAGTTGCCTCACCTTTGTCAGCCAGGCCGCCTTGGAGGACGATCTGCCCCGCCGCCTGAACCTGCGCCGATCCTGCGTGCCCGTGGTGCACACCCGCGGCATTGGCAAAGGGGAGATGCGCAACAACGCCGCGCTGCCGAAGATGGAGGTCGACCCACAAACCTACGAAGTGTTTGCTGATGGGGAACTCCTGACCTGCGAACCTGCCGCCGAATTACCCATGGCGCAGCGCTATTTCCTGCTCTAAAAATTCAGCGCCGGTTGTACAGAATTTTGCTCTGATGCAACGTCGGTAAACGCTGATGCCTACGTTTTGAAACGGATCAAAGCAAACAAAAAGCCCCCAAAAGGGGGCTTGCCTGAAAACGAATGCAGGGAAAACTTACACGTTGGAGATCTTGCTCTTTGTGATTCTCTTCCTCAAGCGACGGCTCCAGCCAAAGGCGGCAGCAGAACCGAGGAGGGGCAGAGGACCGGGAACGTAATTGTAAGCAAATTCAAGGCCAAATGTACCGGCAACGTTTCCTGCGAGTTCCGAGAAGACCCCGGTTGGCAGATTTGGAGCAAACGACCAAGCTGTTTTGAAGTAATCGGTGGTTACGTTATTGGGAAATGTATAGGGGGGGAGGGTCGGCAGCGCCGCAATGGAGGAATAAGCCGCGTCTACCATTGTATTGATGTTGAGTACAGTTGCTGTATAACTACCCAAAGTTGTTCCTGAGAATGTGTTGGCAGGAATTGTCATCTCAAGCTCTGCCGATGCAGGAACGATAGGATCAAATTTCAAGGCGAGCTGTGTAGTTGTGCTGTAAGCGGTAGGAGCTGAAGAAGAAAGAACCGTAAGAGTTCCCGTCAGATTCGTATTTTTGATATAATAGCGATAACCAAATAATGTGGGGCTTAGGTGAGTTCCGGGGATGGGTGGGTAGGTTGGTTTAAAGCCCGGGAAGGTTTTTGGCGGAGTGAAGTTAAACGTGGCGTTTCCTGCCCCGGAAAAGGAATAGCTGCCGGCATCTTGGAACCCAACGAGGGCTTGGGCGGGAGCGGCCGAGAAGACGGCGGACGCAAGCAAGGGACCCAATGCAAGCTTCATGGCCAGAGGGGCGTTCACAAGGGTTCCCATGAAGAAAAAAGAATGGTCAGAGAACCATAACACGCCTTAAGCCTTTCGGGAAAATCACCGGGTGCCAAGAGCGGTGATTGATCGACGCACCGGCGGTGGTATCCCAGGTATTCCCTGTGGTTGACGGTGTGCAATCCGCCCCCGCGCACCCCGTCCCCCCTGAGTTGGTTGCTTCGCCCTGATGGGTTCCTGTCGTTGCACCGCCAGCGGTGTTTCCAGTATCTGTCGCCCAGACCGCAAACTCACGGGCCACGTTGGTATAACGCACCATTCCGTTCGTATTAATTGCCGTACCGCCACGCCCGTTGGCGGCGGCCTTCAGGTCGGGAAAGTCTGTCGCCGCAGTGCCGTTGGCGTAGCTGGAGTGGCACTTGAAACAGAGCTGGTATTCCCGAGTCAGATAGCCCGCGGTTTCTGAACCGGACTTACCGACCGGCAAAGTTGTGGCATTGGTCGGATCACCCTTTTTGACTTGGAACGTAGGTTCCTCGGCCGCATCCATCCAAATCGTTGAACCGGTGACGGCAT
>CAIWHS010000146.1 GCA_903912515.1 uncultured Planctomycetaceae bacterium | reverse complement strand
GAATGCGGTGGGCGCGATCACTCAAAGTGGCCTTATCCTCACGGGGGCCAGCGAGTTCATCAGTGGTGGCGACATCACCCTCAACAACGCTGGCAACGCCTTCGGCAAACTGGCCGCCAAAGCCGCGAACATCGGGGTGACCTCCGCAGGCGCCCTCACTCTGGACGGGGTTTACGCTGCTGGCAACCTGGCAATCACCGCAGGTGGTGATGTGACCCAGTTGGGTGCAGTGCAGGCAGTGGCCGAGGGAGCTCTCACCACCATTGCAACCACTGGCACCTTCAATGTGTTCCTTCCCAACCTGCTCAACGACTTTGTCACCCTGACCATCAGCAGCAATGATGTGACGGTGAGCGATGCCAATGATCTGCGGGTTGTGGCTTCAAGTATCAACGGCGATTTGGCGGTGGCGACCGGTTTGACCACGATCCTCACCAACAACATCATCCAGGGCACCACAGACATTGATGCGGGCCTGGACATCATTGGTGGCGGCAACACTTTCTCCGGCGCGGCCTCCTTGAACGCCACCCGGTTTATTTCTCTGGATGATGCCCCCAACACATTCGCTGGTGACACCTTCTTCGGTGGCCAGCAGTTGGTTGTTGATGCCCAGGGTGATCTGGTGCTGGTTGGTGGCAATGCGGCCATCCTTTTGGAGATCACCGCCTCCGGTTCCATCAGCCAGGCACCTGGCAACTTCCTGAATGTCAGTGGCAACTCGTCGTTCGCGGCAGGTGGCAAGGTAAACATCAACAACCCGTTGAACATTCTGATGGGCGCGATTGACGCATCGGGCACCGACATCACCCTGGTCAACGATGGCCCGGTGATTCTGAATACCGTCATCGCCACAGGCACCTTGGCGGTATCTGGTGCGGGGATCACTCAAACTGGACCAATCACCGTCCAAACGGGCCTGGCCACTTTCAATGCGGGCGCTGGTGATATTTTACTGGGTGGCACCAACGCCTTCAGCAGCGTCAGGCTAAGCGGCAACAACATCACCCTGGCCGATGTCGATGGTCTGGTGCTGGATGGCGTGACCGCGGCTGGCAACCTGAATATCAACCTTGCGGAAGTCCTGTATGCGGCAGACTTGACCCAGACGGCCCTGCCAGTCATCGTGGCCGGAACTAGCAACTTGGTTTCAGCCCACGGGATTGTTCTCACCAACCCGCTCAACCAGTTCAAGGGGGCAGTGTCCTTCCAAGGCAGTAATGTCTTTATCTCCGAATCTGACACCCTGATTCTGGGCACTTCGGCCATTACTGGAAATCTGGATCTTAAATCTCTGCATATCCGCCAGAATGGTGCATATGTCAGCGTAAATGGCACCACCCAGCTAACCGCTATAACCATTGCCATGGATGCATTCCCTAACCGATTCGTTGGCCCGATGGATATCACGGGAACTTTGGCCAATATCAGCAACACCCAGGACTTCATACTTGGTAATGTCAGTTTGACCGCGGAACTGATCCTCAACACCGAGGGATTCATCACGCAGACTGGCGTCCTTAAATCCGGCGGAAGCACCTTCACCGCCGCGGGCGACATCATCCTCAACAACGCTGGCAACGCCTTCGGCAAACTGGCCGCCAAAGCCGCGAACATCGGGGTGACCTCCGCAGGCGCCCTCACTCTGGATGGGGTTTACGCTGCTGGCAACCTGGCAATCACCGCAGGTGGTGATGTGACCCAGTCGGGTGCAGTGCAGGCAGTGGCCGAGGGAGCCCTCACCACCATTGCAACCACTGGTACCTTCAATGTGCTCCTTCCCAACCTGCTCAACGACTTTGTCACCCTGACCATCAGCAGTAATGATGTGACGGTGAGCGATACCAACAACCTGGTGCTAGTCAATTCGACTATCAACGGGGATCTGAATATCCATGCCATTCGTGATGTCACCCTTCTGGGCACCATCACCGCAGGTGATGTCAAGGTGAATGCCGGCCTGGATATTTATGGTGCTGGAAACACCTTTGGTTCAACCTTGGACAACAATATTAATTTCGATGGCGGCCGCTATGTCGACTTCGCAAACTTCGGTAGCCCCAGCCGGTTCAATGGCGCGGTCTATTTCAACGGTACCATTGTGGTTGTGGCTGCCACAGGTGACTTGGTGTTGTCCGGCGGCAACGCCTCGATACAGCTTCTCCTGCAAACAGATGGCTCCATCCGGCAGGATGTGAATGCTGCCTACCTGAATGTCAGTGGTAATGCCGTATTGATCGCAAAAAACGATATCGTTCTTAACACTCCTGGCAATGTAATCACTGGCTCCATTTCCAGCAGTGCCACCAACATCACCCTTCTGAACACCGAAACCCTCATCCTGGGTGCGACCACCGCGACCGGCAACCTGACCCTGATCGCACCAGCCGGTGTGGACCAGATGGCCAGCGCTTTTATTAGTCTAGTCAATCCACTCGGCGTGCATGGCGTGATCGCACCGGTTGATGATGACCGTATCGCTAGCTTGACCGTGTCCGGCAAGACCGATATCCAGGCTGCTGGTAACATGGTGAATCTGCCTTATCTCACCAACAGTTTGCCCGTGTTGGCCATGGTGGCCGATAGTGCCATGATCGGCACCGCCGGCTCGGTGAATATACTGCCCAGCACCGTCGGCAGCCTGACGCTGAAAGCAGGCGGCGCCATCACCCAGACCGGCGTGCTGACCAACGATGTGCTCGACATGGCTGCGGCAGGCAAATTCGGGCCCGCCCCAATCACTCTGGACAGTGCCAACAAACTGCGTGAAGTCAGCGTGCTGGGCAGCACGGTTGTGATCAACAACAGCCGTTATCTGGCCATGGGACTTTCCTTCGCCGATTCGCTGAACCTGAATGCCCAGGGCGATCTCTTCCAGGTGGACCTGATGCGGGTCAATAATAGCCTGACCATCACCGCCCAGGATATCACCCTGCAAAATGTGGACAACTCTCTGTTTGGAACCCTCACGCTCACCGCAGCCAGCGCCAAAATATTCAACACCGCCAACTTCAACCTAGGTGCCGTCACGGTGCCTGGTTTGCTAGCACTGGAAACCCCAGGCTCCATCGTCCAAAGCGGTCCAATCAGTGCGGGGACTTATGAACTGGTCACTGGCAAGGACGCCGCACTCAGCAACCTGGCTGGTGGCACTGGTGGACTTTCTTTTACAGGAAAAACCTTGACTCTTTCCGGGTTGAACGACTTGCAGGGCGGTGTCGTTGCCAATAGCGACTCTTTCAATCTGCAGGGCCAGGTGCAAGGCGCCGTGGTGGTCAACCATGGTGTGCTCAATGGAAATGGACAGGCCGGCTCCGTCATCGCTCATGGCAATTCAATCATCTACCCCATCAGTCTGACCAGCAATGACAGCCTGGAAATGGTGGCCGGTTCCACCTACCTGGTGTCCATGGATGGCCTCAATCCCGGCGCCGGCGGCTATGGCCAGACCCGGGTGCAGGATTTGGTGATCCTCAACGGTGCGGTGCTTGACCTGGTCACAAGTAATTCTTTCGCCCCGTCCATCACCCGCAGTTTCACCATCATTGAGAACGCCGGCACTTCCGCGGTGGCCGGCACCTTCTATCACCTGCCGGAGGGATCCACCACCAGCCTGAATGGTATCAACTACCAGATCAGCTATGTCGGCGGCACCGGCAACGATGTGGTGCTGACCTCTGTCCGCGATGTTCCGGTGCCCACCGGCCCGCAGGTGGCAGCCCCGTTCAGCCTGGCTGCCGGCAGCACGGTGGCTAGCCTGGGCGACGGCCGCATCGGCATCTGGTCGGCCAATGGCGAATACCAGGCGATCTACCCGTTCCCGGGCTACACCGGACCCCTGAATGTCAACACGGTCAACCGCTCGGGCGGGCAAAATGCCGACACCATCGTCGTCGCGGTGGCAGGCCGCAGTTCTCCCCATGTGCTGACCATCGACTCCGCGACGGGTCGGGTTGCCAGCAGCTTCTACGCCTTCGACCCCGGCTTCCTCGGTGGTGTGACGGTGGCAGGTGGAGTGACCCGCATCGGTGGCGAGATCACCACCGTGATCCTCTGCGGTGCGGGCAGCGGTTCCTCGCCCTCGGTGAGCGTGTTCGATGCGGTCACCAGTGACTCGATGGGTGCCTTCTATGCCTATTCCACCCAATATTTGGGTGGAGTGCGTGTGGCCCTGTCGGAGGCAGGCGCCGATGGCACCAGCTTCGCGATCATCGGTTCCACCATCAACAGCCATGTGGTGGCCTTCGACCTGAACAACTACTACGACTCGATCCTTAGCTTCTACACATTCCCCGACATTCTCACCCCCAACGGTGTCTATGTCGCCTCGGGTGATCTCGATAATGATGGCTTGAACGAAGTGGCGGTGGGCGCCGGACAGGGTGCCACCTCGCCGCAGGTCGCTGTCTTCGAGATGGACGGTAAGCTGAAGAAAACCTTCAACGCCTTCGACCCCTCGTTCACTGGTGGCGTACGGGTGGGAGTTGCCGACTACAACAGCGACGGCACACTCGACATCCTCGCAGCCTCTGGCGTCGGGGCCCGCGGCACCATGAATGTCTTCAACTACGAAAATCTCGACCTGATCGACGCGATGTTCATCTCCGACAGCACTCAGGGCACCGATGTGGCCAGCAACTTCAGCCGGGGCAACCGGCAATCCACCTAGGAATTCGCCGTCAAAAAAACCTCCGCTAATGCCAGTAAAGGCATCAGCGGAGGTACTGGCGTGAATCGAACCGACGTAAATGCAGGTTACCGAGGTCAATGTATAGATCGCCCAGGCTTTGCCTTCCTACCGTACCTCAACCGCCGGTGCTCGGTATACCCCTCCACCAGCCAGCCCCTCACCCGCTCCCAGGTGACACCATCATTTCTGGACAGTTCTGTCAAGGGGGCCCCTTGCGCATACAGCTCTCGCGCTTCATCCCTTGGTTGCGCCATGGTTTCACAACTGCCAAAGATGGTCAACATGAACGGAATATACAAATCCAACTCGGGCCAACTGCGTAAGTCCTACTATTTATTATTTCTATTCTCACCATTTTTATTTTCGGGTTAACATTGCTTTCATCCGACAATTGTCATCCGGCGTAATTATGATGCTCCTCCCCAACCGCCGCCACCTCCTCCAAGCCACCGCCCTGGGTGCCACCCATTGGGCCCTGGGGCCGCTACACGCAAATTCCCTCCGCACCGGCGGGTTGGCTTTGGGCACCTTCCGATTCGATGCCACGCCCCCCGTGGGCCATCCCTGCTGCGGCGGCTGGATCAGCCCGGTGAAGACCGTGGAAGACCCGCTCGACGGCCTGGGTCTTGTGCTGCTAGGTGACGGCAAGCCGGTGGTGGTCTGCGCCGTCGACTGGACCGGCATCCTCAACTCCAACCACCTGGCCTGGCGCACAGCACTGGCCCAAGCAGCCGGCACCACGCCCGAGCGTGTGCTGCTGCACTGTGTCCACCAGCACGATGCCCCCTTCGCCTGCCTCGACACTCAAAAACTCCTCACCGCCCAAAAAGGCATACCCGGCACCCTATGGCCCGACTTCAATCAGGCCACGCTTGAAAAAGCTCAAAAGGCCATCGCCCAAGCGGTGAAGAATGCCGAGCCCGTCACCCGTATCGCCAAGGGGTCTGCCGAGGTGGAACAGGTCGCATCGAACCGCCGGGTGGACCGAGACCCCGCCGGCAAGATCAAGACCATGCGCGGCAGCGCCTGCAAGGATGACCGGCTGCGTTCATTGCCTGTGGGCCTTATTGACCCGAAATTAAAAACCATTGCCTTTTATTCGGGTGAAAAACGGCTGGCTTGCCTGCACACCTACGCCACACACCCGATGAGCCATTACGGCAAGGGCAATGTGAGTAGCGACTTTGCAGGTTTGGCACGCAAGCGTGTGCAGGCCGCCGATCGGGACCGGGATTGCTTGCACGTGTATTTGACCGGGTGTGCGGGCAATGTGGCGGCCGGCAAATACAACGATGGGTCGGCCGAAGCCCGAACCGAATTGACCTACCGCATGGCTAACGGGATGACGCAATCCTTGAAAAAGCTGGAGGGTGGCAAGCCAGGCGAGGTGGAATTTCGGACAGTGGAACTGAGTCCGAAAGCCAGCACAGGGCTGGTGGCGGATAGGTTGCGGCAGCAAATCGCTGATACCAAAATTGGGCTGGTCGGGCGGTCGCGGCCCGGGTTTGAACTGGCTTGGCTTGAGCGTGTGGCAAGTGGCCAGCCCTTGGTTCTTGGGGCGTTGCACTTGGGTGACCTCACGCTATTGAGCCTGCCTGGGGAATGTTTTGTCGAATACCAGTTGCGAGCGCAAAAGATTGCCCCCAAACGGTTTGTGGCAACTGCAGCCTATGGCGATGGTGGGCCTTGGTACATCCCCACGCGGGAGGAATATGCCAACGGGGGCTATGAGGTGAGTGTGGCATTTTGTGATCCTGGGGTGGATGATCTGATCAGTCAGGGCCTGCACAAACTGTTGGGCTAGGCCCGGGTGGGGCCTGAAAGACTGTGCCTTCGGCTAGATTCAATGAAGCAATTCGATTAAAATTGATAGCGGGACAGCGCCCCGGTTGGGAGTGGTACCCTTCTTTGCGGTGTGGCAGGCTGAAACCCATGAATTTGATTTCTTCCCCTCCACTTCAAGACCTAGAGTCCCAGTATTTTGGGCACGCCAGGCTTGGGCAATACTCCATTCATTGGGTGAACCTGCTAACGATGGCGTTGGTTCATACAGGGGCTTTGGCGGCGCCGTTTTTCTTTTCATGGCAGGGTCTGGCGTGGATGGTGGGCCTGTATTGGTTCACCGGTTGCGTTGGCATCACCTTTTGTTATCACCGATTGCTGACGCACCGGGGTTTCAAGTTGAACCCTGTGCCCAAAGCCATTTCGCACCTTGCGGGGGCTTTGGCTATGGAAGGCCCAGCACTGGATTGGGCGATGGCGCACCGGGTGCACCATGCGCGGTCTGACCATCCGGGTGATCCCCATTCTCCGCTGGATGGCCCCTGGTGGTCGCATTTTCTGTGGCTGATGTGTCGTAGGGAAGATAGCATCAAACAAGAACTACGGGCAAAATACATTCCCGATCTGGCACGGGACAAAATGGATTGTTTTTTTAACCGGACCTACCTGGTTTGGAACCTGCTGCTGGGCGCCGGTTTACTGTGGTTTGGTGGGTTATCGTGCTTTTTGTGGGGCTTTTGCCTCCGTGTGGTGCTGGTATGGCACATGACCTGGATGATCAATTCGGCCAGCCATATTTGGGGCTACCGCAATTATGAGACGACCGATAAGTCGCGTAACCTTTGGTGGGTGGCGCTGTTCACCTTTGGTGAAGGCTGGCACAACAATCATCATGCCCAGCCTGTGGCGGCCTACCATGGGCACCGCTGGTGGGAAATTGACACCACCGGCTGGGTGATTTCAGTTTGCAAATGGGTTGGGCTGGCGAGCGATGTGCGCGGCCCGAAGGAGCAGGGCTCGGTGAAGAGCGCAGCTTAGGGCCGAGTTATCGTTTGTCGCCATCGGCCCCTTGTAGGTTCACACCTACCACTCCATCCAAAGCCTGCAATTCGCTAGCCATGGGGTAGAGAACCGAGTGTTCGACCAGAGTGACACGGTAGTTGAGTTCGAGGCACGAGCCTTGTTTGGCAGATCCAACCCCAAGCAGGTGGATTTTGAGCGCGTGCCTGCGCATGACTGGCATCAAAACATTTGCCAGGTCCATACCCAAAGCGACTCGCACCTCCAAACGGGCGGAGTAGCCGCCGCCGGGCCATTTACGGTTTTGCAGTAGCAGCATGAGCACAGCAGCCACAGTGACAGCAGGCAGGGCGACCAGAGCCACACCGCCATAGCCCGCTCCGGCGGCCATACCCATGATGACGGCGAAGATGACGAAGGCGGTATCCCGGGTGTCTTCCACAACGGTTCTGAAGCGGACGATGGAGAGTGCGCCAACCAGACCGAAGGCGCGGGCGAGGTTGTCGCCTATGACCAAGGTCACCAGGCCGATCAACACGCAGAGAAGCACCAGGGTGGTGGACAGGTTGTTCCAGCCATCACGGCGGGCCAAGGTGAGACGGTAAACCAACGCCACCATGAAGCCGAGGAAAATGGAAAGCAGGGTGCGTTCGAATACCACATCCAGAGAAGGGAGGATTGGCGCGAGGGCAGCGGGTGCAGTGGGTGCGGAACCAAGCATCTCTTCCAAAGGGGGAACCGGCATGAGGAAGCATCCTTGCAGTCACAGCTAAACTAATATCCCAGCCTAGCTGAATTCAGCTGCAAAAGGGAAGGGCTATCGTCACTTGGGAAGTAAGGCCTGGCAGGCGCGGGCTTCACGCTAGGCAGGCTTTTTTGGACAAGGTGACTCGGCAGGTCACTTCCCTCGGGGCGCCTCTTGGAAATTGAGCAGGAACTTCCGGCGAGCCTCGAAGAAGTGGCGCAGCGAATCGCTACGGCCGGCGTCTTCGGGCAGGGAGTCGGCGGTGGAGTTCAAAAAGGCTTGGTAGGAGGTCAGCTTGCGAGTGTCGGCTTTGATTTCGGCATCGACCAAATCGCGCAAGGCTTTGACGGTGGGTGCCATTTTTGCCCAGTCCAAATCCTCTTGGGCCAGTTGGCGTATTTTGGCCAAGTAGGCTTGTTTCAGTTCGGGCACAGCAAAAATTTTGCTGCGCAAGGGCTTGGAAGGATCGGTCAGGCCCGCCAAGGGATTGATCTCTAAACCAGATCCCATATTTGGTTGACCACCACCAGCACCACCACCAAAGCCTCCGGGACCACCACCAGGCCCACCAGGAAATGGAAAGACCATGGGGGGAGCATTTTTCATTTCTTCCAGTTGCTTGCGTTGTTCGGGTGTGAAGAGAGCCTCGAGCTTGGTGTCGGTATCTTTTTGCAGGGCATCGAGTTTTTTGCGTTGTGCATCGTCAAGCTCGAGCATGTCGCGTAGGAAAAAGGGAAAGATATCGGTTGGCTTAGGGGGTGCAGGAAAACCGCCGGGCCCGCCCCCGGGCCCACCACGACCGCCGGGGCCGCCCATGCCTGGGCCATGCGGGGCGTGGAAGGCCTCGTTCATGTCGTGGGGAAGGATGTGGAACTTGCCTTTTTCATCGAGGGCAATGCTGTAGTCACTGGAGCGGATCCAATAGCCATCGCCATTGATGAGACCAATATCAAGTGCCAAGAACCAGAGCAGGCCATCGATATCGAGGATTTTTTCAAGTTCGGTTTTCAAGTTTTCAGGTGGAGTCTGGTTCAGCACCCGGCACAGGTTGATAAGAGCTTGCCAGCTTTCTTTTTTGTCGGCTGATTTGATTTCAAACCGGCGTTTGTAGTCTTCGAGATTGTCCCCGGTATATTCCAGGCCGCCACGGCCACCGGGGCTACCGCTAACTTTCCAGCGCGCTCCTTTGGGGCTTTTGAAATTATCGATCATAAATTCTTTATTGAACTGTTGCACATTGGCGTAGATGCCCCAGCTTTCGCCATTGATGACCACCTTGACCAGATTGGCTTTGGGAGCGGCAATATGTTTGCGGGCGATCTGGCTGTAGAGCACGGTGCTGATGAAGGAGGGGTCTTCGTGAGCGTTGAGTAGGTTGAGGGTTTTGTAGCCCAAAAGGCGCTGCTTTTCGTCGGCCAAATCAACGGACAAATTGAGGGAGCGTTTGCTACCGGCAGCAACCATGCCAAAGGAAGACATGCCACGGAAGCGGGCACCCACGAGTGGGTATTTTTTACCATCGACAGTCATGGTGCAGGGGACATCGACATCGGTGTTATGGAAGATTTCGAGTTCTTTTTCCCAATCTGGATTTTCAAAGTCGAGGAAGATGGTTCTGAGGGCGGTGGTGTCGTAGAGGGCATAGGTGGGGGGATAGGTTTTGGCATCCGTGAGGGCCACCTTGGGGCCGGGCTTGCCGGGTTCGCTACGGCCCATGCCGCCACGGAAGCCACCGGGCCCGCGTCTGCCGCCACCTTGGTTGCCGATTGCCTCGCGGGCATTTTTGCGCTCTTCAAGGTTGAGCCAGCCGTTGTTGTCGCGGTCGTGCTCTTTGAGCAGTTTGCGATCGGGGCCGCCAAAACCGGGAGGGCCACCAAAACCGCCAGGACCACCAAAGCCACCGGGGCCACCGGGACCGAAGGGTTGGAACCCACCGGGGCCACCGGGACCGAAGGGTTGGAACCCACCGGGGCCACCAGGAGGCTGGAAGCCTTCGGGGGGCTGGGCAAGCGATTGGCCGGCGGCCAGAACCAAGGCCCCCAGGGCGATGTGGCGGGTAGCCTGGCTGAACCGAAGCAGGATATTCATGGAAAATTCTCCAGTCGATTTAAAAATGACAAAAGCATGCGTGGAATAGAAAATTCTTATTTGGGCAGATCTCTTTTGTTCGGGCCACGGAGGCCGCCCGGCTTGCCAGGGTTATTCGGGTCGCCGCGGGTGAATTTGAAGGGTTTACCGGTCATGGTGGTCCATATGGCTTGCTGGTCGGGTGTGAGGAGGGCCATGGCGTCTTTGGTGAGCTGGTTGCTGGCCAACTCGCTAAAAGGGCCAAAATTGCCGGGGCCTTTGGGGCCATCGCGCCCGGGGCCGATGTCATTGGGGCGGAACGGCGGGTGATCGTTTGGGCCAAGGTCACGGCGGGGATCGCGGTTGGGCAGACCACCAGCGAAAGCCCTGCTGAGCAGGCTGCGGTCTAGGATAGCACGGATCTCTTTGCGTTGCTCAGCAGTGAGGTTGAGGCGGTCGGCCACATCAGGATCCGTGAACGCAGCAGCGCCGCGTAGTTGGAGCAGAATTTGGTCGAAGCGCTGTTGCTGGTCCGGCACAAGCAGCCCTTTCATGACCGCCTCTTGCTCGCGGGCCATGGCGATGCGTTCCTTTTCCGCTTCTAGGGGTGGGCCTGAGGGGCCGCGTCTAAACATGCCGCGAAAACGCTCTTCGGTGGATCCGATAAGGGCCATTTGTGCGGGATCGAGATTCAACTCCTTTTGCACACGGGGGTCCGCCAAGAAGCGGAACTGGGCGGCGCCGGCCAGCGAGGTGAGCTCCGCGACAATGGTGCGCACCTTGGTGCGGCTGGCAGCGAGTTCCTGTTCAAGGGCGGGGTCGGCTGAGTCTTGGGCCTGGTCGATGAAGTCTTCGTAGTAGGTGAGAGCCACCTCCAGCATGCGCCTCCTCACCCCTTCGAGCGGGGGAATATTGGCCAATTGCTCTTCGCTGATGTTGACGAGCTGCTCAACGGCTTCGCGGGCCTGGTTGAAGCTTTTCTCGGCCAAAAGCCTTTGCTGATTGGCCTCGTCGGCTTTGAGGCGCTCGCTTTTGTAGGCGTTGTTCACCAGCAGGTTGGCGACTGACAAACTAACCAGCATGATGCCGAGGGCCACCAGCGAGGTGACAGCCACCGCTTTGTGCCGGCGTGCCAACTTCAACAGCCGTTCGATGGGAGATGGCGGCCGGGCGAGGATGGGCCTGTCATCAAGAAAGCGTTTGAGATCTTCGGCCAGGTCACGGGCAGAGAGGTAACGGTCATCGCGTTCTTTGGCGCAAGCCTTCAAGACAATGGTTTCCAGCTCGGGGGAGATGGTTGGGTCGAGACGGCGTGGCGAGACGGGGTCGTCGGTGGCGATTTGGGCCAAGAGGCGGTTGCGGTCTTTGCCATCGAAAATGGGTTGCAGGGTGAGCAGTTCGTAGAGTGTGGCACCCAGGGAGTAGACATCGGTGCGGTGGTCGATCACGCCTGGGCGGGCCAGGGCTTGTTCGGGGCTGGCGTAGCGGAGTGTGCCAAGGATTTCGCCTGTGCGGGTCAAGCCGGGATCTTGGTTGATGCGAGCCAAGCCGAAATCAGCGATCCACAACTGGCCGTGGCCGTCCAGTAACAGATTGGCGGGTTTGATATCGCGGTGGACCACACCCATCTGGTGGGCATGGTCGAGGGCGTTTGCCGCTTGCAGGCCCAGCTCGGCAACCCAGCGGTGTCTGTCGCGCGAGCCAGCTTGCATGTTCTTCGAGACATTGGCGGGGATTGCCACCTCGTTACTCGAGGCATTGGAGGCTGGGTAGCTCGGTGTGTTGGCAGAGAGGCGGTAGGCGTGTGCGGTGGTCGCATCGGCTGGGGAAGAATGGAATGGGCCAGAGTCGCCTTGTGATGACAAAGCATTGCGTGATGACAAAACATTTCCTGATGACAACGCTTTTGGCGATTTTTCGCCCCGCTTCAGCCTCAAAGTATCGACCAGTGTCGCCAAACTTTGGCCTTCAATGAACTGCATGGCGTAAAAGTGGACGCCGCGGTCCATGCCGACCGCAAAAACGGGCACAATGTGGTCGTGGCGCAGGTTAGCGGCGGCAAGGGCCTCGTTACGGAAGCGTTCGAGTTGGCGGTGATCAAGAGCGGCGGCAAAGGGTAGCACCTTAAGAGCCACACGTCTGCGCAGTGTGATTTGCTCGGCCTCGTAGACGACGCCCATACCGCCGCGGCCCACCTCACGGACGAGGCGGAAGTCGCCCAGAGTGCCAAGTTCTTCGCGCGAGGTTGACGCGGTATTTTCTTTCGCTATTTCGGACCCCAAATTAGCAACGGCGGCTTGGCCCTCGACAAATTCAGCCAGTTCGAGCCGTAGATCAGGGTAGGCGGCCAAAAAGCGCGAGCGTTCGGGTGCCCAGCCGGCGCGTGTGGCCTCCAGCCATGCAAGCACAACCTCCTCGAGTCGGGCCTGGCCCAGGGGTTGGTTGGCGATTCCCGGCAATGACTTGGCCTGCTGGCTCATGGGGCACCATCACCTGGGGACGCGAGGTTGAGGGGGCCAGAGGGGCCAGAGGAACCTGACGGGCCTGACGGGCCAAGCAGCGAGCGCAACCTTTTGAGGCCGCGGAAGAGCAAGCCGGCAACGGCTGCCCGGGTGCGCTGCATGCGATCTGCCACTTCGGCCACAGCCAAACCTTGCAGGTGATGCAGTTCGATTGCCTGTTGCTCATCGCTAGAGAGTTGCGCGAGGGCATTGGCCAGCAGAACCGATTCTTCGCGTTGGATGACCCGTTCGCTGGGTGAGGATTGGTCGGCAGCCAAGGCGGCTATGGCATCGAGGCGGGCGTTGGAGTGGTCGAGGGCCCCTTCGAGGGAGCGCTCGCGGGCCAAGTCGCGGCCTTGGGTGGTGAAATGCCTCAGGCTTGAGGAGATGGTAGTGGCCAGAATGGCGCGCAGCCAGCCAAGCCATTCGCCCTCAGACCGGCCCTTGAACTGGTTTCGCTCGCGGTGGGCCACGAGTAGGGCTTGTTGCACGATGTCGGATGGATCGACCTTGCCACCCAAGCCGGCTGCCCAGTTCATGCGGGCCATCAGCTTCAGGTAAGGGGCATAACTCTCAAGGGGGCCGATTGTTCCAGGGCCCGAAAGTGTGGCGGCAGCAACCTGCAGGTTGCGTGCAGCCTGGTGTTCAATTTCGGCCGTGGCTGGCATGGAACGGGTCTCTGAATCAACCGGATTCGCTAGGGGACTAGATGCGTTGGCGGGCGGAATGGCGCGGAGATCACGATTTTCTGAAGGTTTTTTCATGTTCACCGCCAACTGTGCCCGAATCTGCTGCTGGTTTAAACCTATTGTGCCATTTTGTAGGGTGGCTAACAAACGGAACGAAACGACTGGACTTCCCCACCAATGGTGGACATCAAACTAAGGCTCCAATTCAAACCGGTCGAACCTGACCAAGACCTGACCAAGATACACCCTCGATGAAGAAAGAGCTCGCGGCCTTGCTTCGCAGCCATCAGGGTGCACTAACCAGAAAGGCGCAGGCCGAGTACGCCAAGCGTGTCCGACAACGCACAGGGTAGGTCAAAAATGATCGCATTCGTCAAAGCTTCATGCGCTAAATGAAAACTATCGGTCACCCAGAAAGCTCCTACGCCAAGTCCTGGCACCATACCGTTGCTACAACACTTCAGAACTCAAATGCCAATCCTCAGCTTCGCCAGCAAGTGATCAAACACAGCCCATCGCTCAAAGGCAACCTGGTCATCACCGTGAGATACCCCCAAACCCACCCAGAAACCCTCCGCCATCAAATCGAGGAAGCGCTGCGAGCGTGGCCACGGTTGATAACGACCAAGATTATGCGCACATTTGCAGATTAGCCTCCGTTAGTTAAGGGGGAGGTAATAGCGCCAAAACCATTTCCCAAGGACTAAACCAAGGCCACTTCGGCAAACATTGTCGAGGGCAACAAACGGCCTTTGGCGTAATGGTTGGTGGCGAGGAGGAATTTGAGGAGCCAATCGGTCCACCGCATATCGCGTCCTAACACATCCGAAAGGATGAGGTTGTCTTGACGACGATGGCGGGGCCCGGCGCTAGACGAGATTATGCGGCCTGGAAAAAGCCCGTGACCGTGAATAGTCGTTTAAATCCCAATCTCCTTTGGCACCGAACCTATCCAAGCAGAAACCT
>CAIWHS010000145.1 GCA_903912515.1 uncultured Planctomycetaceae bacterium | reverse complement strand
GCATCAATGCCATCAATCAGGGCATTCGCCAAACCTTCAACCGGATGAGCCGGCCTTTGAGCCGTCCGGCAGCAAATACCAACTGACCCAACTGCCCATGATGCCCATCCGGTCGGATGGCGAAAACAGAGCCGGGCCCTATCCCACCAAGATGGGAAGGGGCCCGGCTCTGTTCATGACCCACTCAGCTTTTTCATCTTTCAAGCGGGGGTTAGATGCTTGCCCCTGGTGAACCGGGTATTGACTGGATTGACTGGCGAATGCTTAAGGTTTAGTTTTTAGGTAGGTTTTTATAGTTACCTGTTTTTATATTTACCTATCAAAGGGGAACCCAATGCTCACCACCATGGCAATGGCTGCAGTTTTTTGCTTGGGGGCGGATGAAGTGGCCACCCAGTTTATGCCCAGCGGTATCACGCCCAAGGTCGGTGGTTACATGCCGGTTAGGGCCGTGATGGGTACCAAGGCGGATGGTGTGAAGAAGGCACCTGAAGGACTTTCGGCGGCCAAATACGGCAAGATCAAGTTTGGTGAAAAAAGCTGGGTTTTCATTCTGGATGAGCCTGAAGGCAAGCCCGCCAAGCTGTTTGTTGATAGCAACAACGATGGTGACCTGACGAATGACCCCGAGACCAAGTGGACAGGGGCCAAAAATGGCCAGTTCACCATGCACAGTGGCAACTGCAAGGTTGACTTGGGCGACGGCAAAATTGGCAGTGTGAACCTGTACCGTTTTGACCCCAAAGATGCCCAGCGGGCAGCCCTGAAGGAAACGGTTTTATTTTACAACGACTTTGGCTACGAACTGACCCTCGAACTTGATGGGAAGAAATTCACCACCTTCACCGGGCCTGAGGCCAAAACACCCCTTTGGATCGACCGGGACGGGAACAAGAACCGCAGTAGCAAGTACGAGATGGTGACCCTGGGCAAGCCTTTCAATTTTACCGGAACCACTTATGTGTTGAGCCGTGAGGGTGAAAAGTTCAAGCTGGCCAAGGCTGACAAGGAACTTCCCAAAATGGAGCTTGCCCCCGACCTGCGGGTTGGCAAGAAAGCCATCCCTTTCACCATGGACGGACTGGATGGAAACAAGGTTGATTTCCCCAAAGGCTATGCGGGCAAGCTGGTTTTGGTCGACTTTTGGGCCACTTGGTGCGGGCCATGCATCGCCGAGATTCCGAATGTGAAAAAAGCCTATTCCGACTGGAACGGCAAGGGCTTCGATGTGTTGGGCATCAGCTTTGACAACGAGGGCGAGAAGGAGAAGGTGGAGGAGTTTTTGAAGAAAAAGGACCTTCCCTGGAAGCAAATATATGAGGGCAAGGGATGGAAGACTACGCTGGGTGAAAAATACGATGTGACTGCCATCCCGTTTGTATTGCTGGTGGACGGCGACACGGGCGAGATTTTGGCCACCTCGAAGGAATTGCGCGGTCCGGGCCTTTCCGAGTTTATTGGCAAGCAACTGGAGAAGAAGAAAAAGCCGGCAGCCGAGTGAATTGCGCCGAGCGCTGATTAACGCAGGCCCGGGGCGATAAACGCCCCGGGTTTGTCTTTTGACATGGTTTTTTCGTTCGGCAGTTAGCGCATTTTGGGGCGATATGGGCCGAAGACTGAAAGCCTTGGTTTGGGGTGGTGGTATGCTTCAGGTTCTTTAAAGTCGGGGTTCAGGTAGACAGATAGCCCGTAATGTGTGAGGTGTTGGGATGAAGGATTTGTACCGAGTGTTTTTTGGCATTTTTATTGGGATATTGTCTGCTTTTATCATGGTTTTTGCGGTGGAGGTGTTCAGTGCTTTTGTTTATCCCCTCCCTGAGGGATTCATGGGGACCAAGGAGGAGATGTGCCAGCATGTGGAGAAATATCCCGATTGGGTGCTGGGAATAGTTGTTGTGCTATGGGGTTTAACCGCATTTGTCGGGACTTGGCTGGCCCAAAGGATTGGTTCCATTTGGGCATCGGGGGTGGTGGCCATTCTTATTCTGTGGGCTTTGGGATTCAATTTGAACATGCTTCCGTACGCCTCATGGTTCAAGGCGACCATGCCTGTTGTGGCGCTGATTGCGGTTGCCCTTGGGATTTTGAGGGGAAAGGGTGGCAGGGCCAAGCCGCCTTTGAAATCAGACCATGCAATTTCAGGCTGAGGATGCTGGTTACTGGTTGGCGGATTTTTGCAAAACAGAGGCCCATTCGTGCAGCCCCATCGGGTGCTCAACCCGCTTGGGTTCGCTTGTCCAGGTCCAGCCGGTGGAAAACAGTTTTTGCATTTCTCCAAGAGGGCAAGCGAACGGTGGCCCTTCAGCGGCGTCTGTTTGCATGAACAGGGCGAACAATTTCCCCTGTGGTCGCAGCCAGCTTGTGATCAGTTGCTCGTAGGTTTCACGCTTTGCAGGATCAATGGCGCATAAGCAGGTTTGTTCGTAGATGGCATCAAAAAGTTGCGTTGGACAATATTGGAAAATGTCGGCCTGAACCACCTCGGCTTTGAGTTGGTGGTGCTTCAGTTGAGACTGAAGGCTTTGGACGGCTGAATCGGCATAGTCGACCGCGGTTACCTGAAACCCCGCTTTGGCAAGTGCCAAAACTTCGTGGCCCCGACCACAGCCGGGAACAAAAATGGTGCAAGGCTTAAGGGCGCCTGATGCAAGCCATTCAAGGAGCATGGGGCTTGGACCACCGCGATCCCAACCGGTTTTGCCCTGGTCATAGCGGTCTTGCCAGTATTGGGGGGAAAGGCCATATTTTTCGTGGTTATTCATGATGCGATGGCTCTCGGGTTGATGGCCGGATTTGAAATACAATTTAGGAAAAATTTGGTTTGGTGAATAATGTTCGTTATTGGGGAATAGCCATAGCGGTTAGGAAACAAGTCACCAATCAGCAGAAACCGGCCGGACTGGAATGAACTTTGGTTTGGCGGTGGTTTTTGGAAGTTTTGCCCAGTTTTGCAAAGGAATGTGGAAGTATTTGCCTAAATTTGTTGATTTGGGCTAGGTGGAAGGAGATGCCAGAAAACCTCCATTTGCTTGATTTCTGGTTAGGCGTTGCTATAAATTAGAGACTTGGGAAATAATTTCCAAAAGGAACTTTGCCTAAAGCCAATCACCCGATCACCAACCCGACGAGGGGCGCTGCGACGGCACAACGATGTGCCTGCCAGGCTCGAAGGGGTGGAAAAATATGAGCAACGGCGCCCGTTCATTGGTTTAAGGAGACTATGAACGTGACCGCCGTTGCAGCTAAGACTTCTACTTTTAAAGATTTCCATGTCGCCGATATGTCGCTTGCGCCTTGGGGTCGTCGCGAAATCGCCATCGCAGAGACAGAAATGCCCGGCCTGATGGCTATCCGTGACGAGTACGCCGCGAAGCAGCCCCTGAAGGGTGCGCGCATCACGGGCTCGCTGCACATGACCATCCAGACCGCGGTGCTGATCGAGACGCTGAAGGCGCTTGGTGCCGAGGTGCGTTGGGCATCGTGCAATATTTTTTCCACCCAAGACCATGCAGCCTCGGCAATTGCTGCGGTTGGTATTCCAGTGTTTGCCTACAAAGGCGAAACCCTGAAAGAGTATTGGGAATACACCCACAAGATTTTTGAGTGGGCTGATGGTGGCTTCACCAACATGATTTTGGACGATGGTGGCGACGCGACGCTGCTATTGCATCTTGGTGCCCGCGCTGAGAAGGACATTCATGTCCTTGACAAGCCGGGTAGCGAGGAAGAGCAAGTGCAGTTCGCAGCCATCAAGGACCGAGTGGCCAAGCAGCCCACTTGGTACTCTGAGAGGCTTGCAGCCGTGAAGGGTGTGACCGAGGAAACCACCACCGGCGTTCACCGTCTTTACCAGATGCACAAGCGTGGCGAACTGAAGTTCCCCGCCATCAATGTGAACGACTCGGTGACCAAGGCGAAGTTCGACAACCTGTATGGTTGCCGTGAGTCGCTGGTGGACGGCATCAAGCGCGCCACCGATGTGATGATTGCCGGCAAGGTTGCCGTGGTCGCTGGCTATGGCGATGTGGGTAAGGGTTCGGCCCAAGCTCTTCGGGCGCTTTCGGCCCAAGTGTGGGTGACCGAGGTTGACCCCATTTGCGCGTTGCAGGCAGCCATGGAAGGTTACCGCGTGGTGACCATGGAATACGCGGCTGACAAGGCTGACATTTTCGTGACCGCTACTGGCAACTACAAGGTTATCACTCACGCCCACATGGCGAAGATGAAGGACCAGGCAATTGTCTGTAACATTGGCCACTTCGACAACGAGATCGATGTGGCATCGCTTGAGAACTACCTGTGGGAAGAGATCAAGCCCCAAGTTGACCACGTGGTTTTCCCCGACAAGAAGCGGATTATCCTGCTTGCCAAGGGCCGTCTGGTGAATTTGGGCTGCGGCACAGGCCACCCTTCCTATGTGATGAGCTCATCGTTTGCCAACCAGGTTTTGGCGCAGATCGAGCTGTGGCAGCACAACGCCAAGTACCCGATTGGCGTGTATGTTCTGCCCAAGAAGTTGGATGAGCATGTGGCCCGTTTGCAGTTGAAGAAGCTGAATGCGCAGTTGAGTGAGCTCACCGCTGAGCAGGCGGCGTACATTCATGTGCCGAAGGAAGGCCCCTTCAAGGCCGAGCAATACCGTTATTAATCGTCCTGCATTGGCCCCTTAACAACCAAACGCCCGCCGAATTCTTCGGCGGGCGTTTTTGTTGCCTGGTGCAAAACGTAGTGGGTGGAGTGTTTTTGGTGGTGGCCCTACTGCAGTGCCTACGGCTTAGGCAGACCAAGGGGCGAGTGGGAAACGCGCAGCCTGAAACAGGCTGAGCATGCAACTGTATGGGGGCCGCGAGTTGTGGTGGGTGGCTATGCCTTTTTGACGAATTCCGATTTCAATTTCATGGCGCCAAAACCATCGATTTTGCAGTCGATGTCGTGATCGCCCTCGACCAAGCGGATGTTCTTGACCTTGGTGCCCACCTTGACGGAACCGGAGGCGCCTTTCACTTTCAAGTCTTTGATAATCAAAATGGAATCGCCGTCTTTCAGCTCGTTGCCGAAGGCATCCTTCCAGACCCGCTTTTCCTCGGTGGTTTGGGTCAGGGCACTGCTCCACTCATGGCCGCATTCGGTGCAGACAAAATTGCCACTTCCTTCATAGGTGTATTCGGATTTGCAATTGGGGCAGGGGGGAGTCTCGTTCATGGTTTTGTTTCTTGGTAGCGGTGTGGAAGTGGCAGATTGAGGTTTGGGGCCCCCGCCCGAGGGAGGGTTCGTCAAGGGGGTGTATTTAAAAATGAGTCCATTAGCCACAGCCTCGTAACACAGAATCATTTTACTGGTTTTGGAGATTATCAAAAAGGAAGCCGCAAGCTCTTGTTCTAAAAGAGTTTGCGGCTTTTGAGTTGAGAATCGGGAGGACAGGACGGCTATTGAACTTTTTTCGGGCTCATGTGGCGACTGGACGAAGTCGTTAATCTCGCTTGTTCAAGCACTTGTAAGTTGAGCATCAAACAGGCTGCGAGAAAACGCCCCTCGTCATCGTGGTCAAACTGCCTCGATCAATATGAGCAATCAGGCAATCCTGTATGCGGAGTGCCACCGTCGACCGACTACTTCGCAAGGGCAGCACCTGGCGTTTTGGTATGCGCGTGCTGCGGGAAGTCGAAGGTTAACACAAGCGGTTCAGTTCCAGTGTTCTCGATTTCCACACCGCCGTTATCTAGCGCCGCCTGAGTGATGAATCCGATTTCGGGATAGATCTCGCCGAGAATCATATTTTGGTGATAACGCACTTCGAGCTTTCCAACGCGGCCGCTTCCGCGGTTCGTGTGGAACAACGCGGGACATTCGGGGTGAAAATTCGTCTTCGCGCCAGGCTGCACGGTGAGCCGGAGAATCGAGCACTTCTGGTCGCCGAGAAAATCGCCGTAAACGATCCACTTTGCGTCGACTCCGTGGCCTTTAAATTCTTCGGCAGGGATCGCCGGACGCGAATTCTTCAGCACGAAGTCTGGGTCCTGGTTCGCTGCGTAATCGAACATTTCTGCCAGGTAATCCCAGTCTTCGTGATGGGCCCTGGGATAGTCCTCTTCCCGGCAAGCGTAAAACGCGTCTGCTGCGCCAATGCGTCCGTCGAGTGTAAGGTCCTCGGCCAAGAAGTGCTCGTCCATCGTGACGTGTAACTCGTGCGTGCAAAGGTTCGTCGGTGAGTGCAACACACCATTCGGCATCACGAAGCCGTTGTCGAGTTGCATCATCACGTGCGGTGACAAGTGGCGAATCCCGTTATACTCGCCCTTTCCGAAGCGCTTCATGCTGGCGAGGAACTGCTCCTTCGTCACGAAAGCGTACAGACCCATCGCCGTGGTGTGATAGTGCGATGCACTCACTCCGGGATTGTCGAAAGAATTGATGTCATACACTTCCCACTTCGCCCAGTGAAGGTGGTGCGGAATCGGATTCAAATTGTCAAACTTCTTCGACACAATCGGCCAGGTCGGGTTGCCAAACAGCTTTTTCGAAAAAGCAGTAATCTTGTCACCGATGACAGCCTTCGGGTTGGCGGCGATCAAATCCTGCAGCGAGATGACTTGCCCATTCGAAGTGAGGGCATGCGCTTCTCCTTCGCGAAACGGTGCCTTCTTCGTCCTCGTATCGATGACACCCGTCACGATGGGAACGGTGCAACACATCCAGAGTTCATCGAGACCGGTACCGTTCATGTAGTCCGGATAGTACGATCGCGCATCAAGGCGAAGGCGTTTACCTGGGGTACAAAATGTCCGGCCGGCGTAGCGGTGCAGAAGTTGCAAAACCCCGCCGTGCTTATTAAGGCAGCCATCGAGAATCGAAGCCGTTGCTACGCCGGTTCCGTCGATCAAATCGTGTTGTGGGTACTCGTGCAGTTTATTCTTGAGAATTGACGTCGAAGCAGCCATGGGAATTGCCCCTCAGTGACCTTAAAAGAAGCGTGTCGGTTCCAAAACATCTTGGAGAGACGAACGTTTTTTGATTTTGCTAAGACACCCTGAGGGTGAAGAAAAACAGATTTTTTCAGGGTCTTAGCAAAAAAAAGAGTATATGGGAAAAGGTGCCGGGAGGGAATGGAATTTAAATTAGAGTAACACACGAGCCTCGATAGGATCACAGGTGCGGCAGCTTTGGCAATCGGGAAGTGAAGGGGTACAATTACAAAGCCTTTGGTTTTCGGGAGTTAACCTCCAACTGGCAGTAGTCTTATGCTGCGGATTGCGCTGGTTGGGAATAAGGCTCCTTGCCCCAGCCATGGTTTTATCCCCTACCGGTCTTGAACCATTATTGGCCAGGAACCTTGCAATGCATCGCCATAAAGCCTTCAATCTTACGACTTTTGTGATGGTTTTTGGGCTGGTGGTATTTATTTCTGCGGGGCACCACTATGCCCGCGGGCAGGAGCCTGCCCTGAATGCCGTACTTCGACTTCCAGAAGGGGTGAAAATGGAAGCCTTGTCGGACCCCAAGGAGGCGGCCAAGGTGGCTGACCGGATGGAAAAGCTCTATCCGGTACCTCGCTCAGAGGCTGCCCAGATGCTAATCGCCATCCTGAGAGGCTCCCAACTGGAGGGGACCGACGGCTGGTTTGGCCCGGCCAGTTCAAAATATGGGTATGCGTGGCTAGCGAAACTGTGCGGGGTGGATCCCAAGGACAAGGGAATCCCCAAAGGCAAATTCACTGGTGCGAAGGGGCTGTTCGACCGCTTGGACCGGGACGGGGATGGTGCTATCACCGAGAGGGACCTCGACTGGTCTGACCGCAACCCAATGGTCATGCAGGCGAACTTTCTCAACCGGATTTTCAGACGGGTGGATGGCAGTGGTGACGGCCATTTGACTAGGGAGGAACTGGACGCGATGTTTGACCGTCTCTCCCGCGGTAGGGATCACTTCACCGCAGACGATTTTCGCCAGGCATTTCTGCCCCGAGGTTCGGGCGGTTTCAGCCCTGGCGACGCCCCCACCATTCCAACTTTGGTGAAGGGCTTATTCGCGGGTGAAATCGGCTCCATGGGCGAGGGCCCCGCGGTGGGCGACAAGGCTCCGGATTTTTCCCTGGAAGTGGCGGAAGGGCAGGAACGGGTCCAACTCTTTTCCCTGATCGGCAAAAAGCCGGTGGTTTTGTGTTTTGGTAACTTCACATGCGGGCCATTTCGGGCGCTCTATCCGGATGTGGAGGCGGTTTTTGAGCGCTACAAAGACAAGGCAAATTTCGTGATGGTGTATGTGCGGGAAGCACACCCGGCTGACGGCTGGAAAATGGAAATGAACACCCGGATGGGGGTGGAGGTGACCCAACCCAAAAACCGGGAGGAAAGGAAGGCCGTTTGCGGTCAATTCCGCGACATGATGAAACCCGGGATGACCGTCTTGGTGGATGACATCCATGACCCGGCGGGAACCGCCTACAGTGGCATGCCAGCGCGCCTTTATGTGATCGATACTCAAGGGAAGGTCGTGTTCAAAAACGGTCGCGGCCCCTTTGGCTTCAAACCCGGAGAAATGGAGCAGGCCTTGGTCATGAGCCTTCTAGACAGCGAAAAACCCGCCAAGCAAGGAGTTTCCATTCCGCTCCAAACCGATGAAGAGTGCTGGAACCGGTTGCCCCGCTTAGAAACGGGTACCAAAGGTGCATTACCAAACTGGGCCAAGGCGGTGGCGGAACAGTTGCCCCGCACGGCGGCAGCCATGCTCGAATTGGATCTGGCTCATCGCACCAAAAGCCCTTTGGACCCTGCTTTACGATCCAAAATGCGCTGGATGGTGGCCAAGGCCAACCGGTGTGATTATGCCCAAAAAACCGCCTTGGCGGATCTGGAAAAAGTGGCCGGGCCAGCGAGTGTGGCCATCCTTACCGGCAACCCCGCGCAGTGGCCCCAGTCGGATAAAGCTCCTCTGGAGTTCGCCCGATTAATGACCCTGGATGCTCCCAACATCACGGATTCCTTCTTTGAGTCCCTGCGCAAGGAAAACGGCGAGCAAAAAATGGCAGCCATGGTGCTACTTGCCGCTTATGGGAATTTCCAGGACCGGTTGCTGCTGGGGCTGAATATCCAGCTCGAGAAAGATGGGCCCTTATCGCCCTTACAGGTTCGGTTTGATCCCGCGGCTTTCCAAATCGCCCCCATCCTTCCGGGCCAGAAGAAAGTTCCAGGCCTGCTGGCACCGGGCAAAAGCGTGGTACCTACTGAATCCGCCTGGGGCAAACTGGGATACGAGGAATTGCAGGCCCGACTGGAAAAACAACGGGAACGGCAACCCAGGCTGCCCATTCCCACCTGGGAAGAGGTGCGGAAAAACTTGCCGCTGGCCAACCAGTCCAAGCCGACCCGAATTGTCTGGAGCCTGGTTTGTAACGGTTACGCTCCGGAATTGGCGGTGCCCTGGAATATCACCACACGCACCATGTGGGCAGAAAGCCCCCAAGATCGGGTCTTCGAAGAAAGCCTCTTTTGGATTCAGACAAAAACCATGCAGTGCAATTACTGCATGGGTCACTGCGAAATGCTATTGGAAGTCGCGGGATTGGACAAAGCCGGCGTGGCGGAGCGAACCCGAAAGCTGGCTGGCAATGATTGGTCCGTTTTCCCTCCAGAGGAACAGGTAGCGTTTGCCTTTGCGCGCAAATTATCCGGGATGCCTTGGGACTTGACAGGGGAAGATTATCGAAAACTGGAAGAGTCGTTGGGGAAAGGACGGGCCATGGCTACCTTCTGGTGGCTGTGCCGCGGCCTATACATGACCCGTGTGTCGGATGGTTTTCAACTGCCCCTGGAACGGGAAAATGTTTTCGGTGATATGGGAGCAAAGAAATAAAGGCATTTTAGCCAAGGCCAAAGCCGCCATAACTTCATGAATTAGACATGTGTAGTTCATCAAGCAAAGTGGACACAAGTTTAAGCATCAAGCCGCTTGCTCAAAGGTAGCAGGCGTTTTGTGACCTGAAGACAGATGTAGCATTGGGCTGTTCAAGAAAACCTCGCCAGAATGGAACAGGCTGGCCTTCGGCGCAGGACCTCTTTGAACATGCCGCCGGTCGCCGCGCCTGGTCCACCTCCGCAAGGATCCGCAACCTGTCCGGGTCCCCAATGATCCGCCCCGACGGCTTGACCAAAACCCAGGGATCCCCCTGACGCCGTTCTGATTGCTTTTGGAGGTGTTGGCTCCCCCTGAATCCATTCAACCACAGATAACTCCGGTGGTCTCACGGGATGTTGACACAGGGGGCAATCGCTTCCCACATAGCATACTTGCCGTTCGTATCCTCGCCGGTCGCCAAGAAGCGGTATACGTCTCCCACGACGCCGATGGTGCGGCCTTCGCCGGGATGTCTGACGGTTGGATTGTGGGTCATGCTCATTGACATTTTCTCCTTTATGATCCGATCACTTCATCGGATGTTTCTCAAAGAACTCCCACATCAAGTCGTTAGCCGAGATATTCTTGGTAGATTTGCCCAATGCCTTGAGCCGTGGTTCCTGTCCTGGCCATGTATGCCCGCCGCCTTCGATCACGATCAGCACGACTTCTGCCCCATTCTTCCCTGATCCGTAAGTCTTGCGAGTGATTCTCGTCCCGTCTTTGGCCGTATCCGGGAGCTTCGTAACGACCGGCTCCTTCTCGCAGCCATTGGCCTTCACCCAAGCCTGAATCGAATGTTCAACGGAGTAGAAGTCAGTGCCCGATGGTCCCTTGCCCTTGCCGCCCTTAAACGGAGCGTGTCTGTCGTCGGTTCCGTGGAAGTGCATGACCGACACGGGGCGTTTTGGTTTACAGCTTTCGGTCCCCATCGGACCACCAACCGGGGCGATGGCGGCAATCCGATCCGACAGTTCCGAGGCAAGTAAATACGACATGATCCCCCCGTTCGACATGCCAGTGGCGAAGACCCGCTTAGGGTCGATGTTGGCAGATTTGGCGAGGTCGTCGAGTAACTTGCGAGTGAACTCCACGTCGTCAATCTTGTTGTTCATGGCGTAGCCGCAGCAGTTGCCACCGTTGAATGTCAAAATCTTTTCGAGTCGCCCGGTCCCACTCGGATAAACGACGATGAACCCAGCGTCATCGGACTTCTTGTTGAGGCCGCTGAACGCCACCATGTTGTCGGCATTGGCTCCCCCGCCGTGGAAAGCGAGGGCTACCGGCATGGGCTTCTTTGAGTCGTACTTGGCCGGGATGTGGACGAGGTAGTTGCGTTTCAGATCGCCCACGGTGATCGTGCGGGCGTGATCGCCGGGGCCGAGCGGGTCGGCTCCGAGAACTGTCACCAGAATCAAGGCATGAATTGCGGTCATGGGTATTCCCCCTCGGTATGGGTCGCCTCGCAAGCCCTCAACATCGCTTCCAACGGCTCCGGGTCGGCCAGCCGATGATCCGTGCCGACCGCGATCAAAGTGGCTCACGCCGTGAACGGCACGAAAGTCACCAAGCTCTTTGATCTGTACGCTTATCATCATTTGCCCCTCGATAGCCTTCAGGAGCGTCTCGACTAGGAGGGCATCCAATACAGCGATTCCGTACCTCGATTTCCCCGAATTAAGCTCTACGCCATTCTTCGGGATCGTTCATAAATCGGGGAAGTGATTGACGACAAGACAATGGCCGAAAAAGGGACGGAGCTTCGGGATCGGGAAGCCAACTTCAAGCTGCAACTCGACGTCTGTGATCTGAGTCGCAACGAGAACGCCGAAAATGCGGTGAAGGCTTTTGAACTTTCGCAAAACCTTCGTGGCAAATGGCTTACGGATGACTACTCAGTGAAGCGTCGGTATTTGGAAATTGTCTTTTTGAACTTCGTCCTCGACGACGTGACTCTAGTCCCGACAACAACAAAGCCCTTCGACGTTCTCGCCGAAGGGCTTCTTGTCTCGTCTAGTCGGGGCGACAGGATTCGAACCTGCGACTTCTTGGTCCCAAACCAAGCGCTCTACCAGGCTGAGCTACGCCCCGATAATAAACACATCGGCTAAGATGTGCTAGCAGTTGATGGAGGTAATTCCGGGACTAGGATTCGAACCTAGACTAACTGGTTCAGAGCCAGTCGTGCTACCGTTACACCATCCCGGAAAGTGGTTCCCGTCTGCCAAGTCGACAGTCTTAACCTAGCAGCAGGGGCCCAATGGTGTCAAATCGGATTCGTCAGCTCAGGTCTTTGACTGCCTTGTTGTAAATCTCCACGCATTGACGCACATCGCTGGTGGGGTCTTGTGGCTTGGCCTCGTATTCAATGCTAACCATCTCGGTGAAACCGACATCTTTCAAGGCTTTCAGCACGCCCGGGACATCGAGCACGCCTTTACCAAAGATCACATCTTCCTTGGTGGCGTTGTCGTGGTCCTTCAGGTGGACAGCGAAATTGCGCTTGCCCATCTTGCGGATTTGTTCGGCGGAGTCGAAAATTTTGCCCACCTGGGCTGACCGGATCAGGTGGCCGGTGTCCAGGCACGAACCGATCAGCTTATGGTGATCTTTCACCGCCGCGAGAATCGTGTCGGCATCGGCCCAGCGGTGGAGCTTGCCACCGCCCACAGGCCCGTGCGGGTGAATGGCCACCGCTATACCCGTTTCTTCGCAACACTTGTCCAGGCTGTCGAAGCTGTCGGGATCGGGATCAGCCGTCACCACCTTGAGACCGGCACCCTTGGCAAAGTCGAAAACCTTGCGGTTAGCATCGTGGTCTTTGGTGAAACGCTGCACACCCCAGGCGCGGGCTGACACACCATATTCGGCGCACAACTTTTGGAAGGCCTCAAGCTGCCTGCCCGTGGCCCCTAGAGGCAGATGTTTTTGGTAGAACTCGGCATGCTGAATGCCCAATTCTTTCATCCGCTTCAGGGCACCTTCGAGATCGAATTCGCGGAAGG
This sequence comes from uncultured Planctomycetaceae bacterium, assembly GCA_903912515.1. GTDB lineage: Bacteria > Planctomycetota > Planctomycetia > Gemmatales > Gemmataceae > UBA6894. Next base: position 6,873 of record CAIWHS010000145.1, on the reverse strand, counting down.
TGTAGGTTTGGCAGCCCAGCAAAAAGCCTGGTGCAGCCGCTTTGGCCAAAGTTGCCAGTGCCGGGGCGGAGGCCACCGCTGCTGTGGCGGCAGAAAGGAAGCCGCGCCTTGAAAGGTTGCTCATTGTTTGCTCCGTTTGGAAAAGGGTTGGTTAGCTTTTGAGGTATTGCTTGAAGCCGCTGAGTTTTTCAGACCAGCCTTCGCGGTAGGTCTTGGTGAGGTATGCCTGGGCGGCTGGGTCGCTGGCTTGGAAGTTCTTGGCATCCCAATCAAACGGTTTGCCAGCGCGGTAGGCCACGGTTCCCAAGAGAACCATTTCCGTCAGGCGGGCACTGTAATCAAACGAGCAGAGCGGCTTGCCCTCGCCCTGAATGGCCAAAAGCCATTCTTTCCAGTGTCCTTTCGTTTTTTCGATGGTGGGCTCGGGCAGCTTCACACCCTCAAACTTCTCCTTGGGCAAGAAGCTGTAACGGCCATAATCGGACTGAACCATGCCCTTTTCACCCACAAAGAGCACGCCATTATCCCACTTGTGCATGCCTTCCACCGCAGGTTTGCGGCCGCCGTCATACCAGTGAACCTTCACTGCTGGGCGATTGCCATTGGCGGCGAAATCCCAATGGGCGGTCAGTTCGGTGGCGGCAGTATAGGGGCTGACAGGAGTGCCCTCAGCGGCAATCCGGGTGGGCAAATCGAGGTTCAGGGCCCAGAACACCAGGTCGATGAAGTGGCAGCCCATGTCGGCCAATGTGCCGCCGCCAAAGGCCCAATATTTGCGCCAGTTAAACGGCACATATTCCTTGCTGTAGGGCACAGGCTGGATGGGCCCCAGCCACAGGTCATAGTCCAGGCCTTCTGGCACCTTCTCACCCACGGGTTGCTGGCCGTTGCCGCCCCAGGACTTGGCACACCACACATGAGCTTCCTTGACATCGCCAATCAGGCCGGCCTGAATGATTTCAACCACCCGTCGGTAGTTGTCGCCTGAGTGGATTTGGGTACCCATTTGGGTTTGGAGCTTCTTGACGGCAGCCATGTTGCGCAGGATGCGTGCCTCTTCCACAGTGTGGGTGAGCGGCTTTTCGCAGTAGATGTGCTTGCCGGCATCTAGTCCCATAGCGGCGGGGGCAAAGTGGCTGTGGTCAGGGGTGGCAATCAAAATCGCATCCAAGTCTTTGCGGTCGAGCAGCTTGCGAAAATCCTTCTCGAAGGGAACAGTGGGCCACTTCTTGCGCGCCTCGGCGCCGCGGGCTTCATCGACATCGCACAAGGCCGCGACCACCCCACCGGCGGGCTCGATCTCGATCAAGTTGTTCATGCCACGGCCGCCAATGCCGATCACACCCACACGGACTTTGTCGGCAAGGGCTGCCTTTGCCGGCAAACGGGCTGCCAAGGCAGCGGCTGTGGCGGCTGTTGAGCTGATTACAAAGCTACGGCGGTTGAGGGGGATGTGATACATGCCAATGCTCCTTGGGAGTGTGGAAGGCGGGGGAATTGAACCGACGCCGGGGTGGGGGTAGGAGAAAACAGTGCCTTTAAAAAACAAACTCGCAGAATAGACGCATGATATTCCAGCAAGGCGGAGGCCACAAGCACCAGCCCGGGGGAAGTTCGCCGATGCTTTTCAAACGGGAAATTTGGCTGATGGGGGCATTGTTTACCCTGTTTTTTTGCCAAAAGGGCAACGGGGAGGGCTATGAGTGGCTGCAACCCGAGGGGGGAAAGCCCGCGCGGTGGGGCCACGCTGAGGGGTTGTCGATCAGCCTGCACCCTACCCCAGGGCCCAGAGGCCTGATACGGATTCACGCCCCCTATTTGGGCCAACCCTACCCCCGGGTGATCAATTTTATCTCCATGGAGCCGGTGGCTCAGGGCAAGCGAAGCCAATCGGAACTGGAGCGCTCAGTAGATGGCAAGACAGGGTTGCGCTTCACCAGCGGCGACACATTGGAGCAGGCCCTTAAAGGTGACCCGGGCAAGCCTTGCAGAGGTGTGGTGGAGGCAAAACAAGGCACTGAAAGCCTGAGCCTGTTTATTGCCAGCGAGCGCATGGCCCATGGTGCCCAGCCTGTGGTGGAGGTGCGATTTGATTCGCGAAAGCCCCACACGGTTTGGTTTAAAACCTATGCCGGGCCTGAATCAGCCCCCATGGAAAGTTTGGTGTTGAGCGCCACCATGGGGAATTATGCCCGGCTGCGGCAGGTTTGGCTTGCCGATGGGCCGGTTCATGCCAAAGACCTGTGGGGCGATTACCAGCCCGACCGATTGAATTTCGCGCCCTGGCATGGGTGGCCGGGCCAAAAATTGTTTCAGGCCAAGGGCTTGGCGCGAATCGCTTGGAGCAACGATGAGCAAGACCCCACCCAGGCCACCTACACCAAAGGGGTAGCACGGCACTGGAGGTATGAGGGAAAAAAGGCCACCCAAATGTGGGAAACACAACTGGTGCCCAGATTGACAGCCCGGGTCAATGCCCGCAAATCGTATTGGGGCGAAAGCGGCCCCATTCCCGGTGGCATCTCATTCGAGAACTGCGAACTGGAGGCGCCGTTTTTGCCGGGTGCCGAATTTGCCTTCACCGTCTCGCCTAAAACTCCGGCTGAGCTGGGGTTTGGCCCCCGTTGAAGGGTGGGTTGATCAATCGAAAATGACAGTCTTGCGGTCGTACACCAGAATCCGGTGGCTGAGGTGCCACCGGAGGCCACGGGACAGGACGATTTTTTCAAGATCACGGCCTTTTTCCAACAGGTCGGGCAGGTTGTCGCGGTGGGAGATACGCACGACATCCTGCTCGATGATCGGCCCCTCATCGAGCTCGTCAGTCACATAGTGGCTGGTGGCGCCAATTAGTTTGACGCCGCGCTCGAAGGCCCGGTGGTAGGGGCGGGCACCGATGAAGGCCGGCAGGAAGGAATGGTGCACATTGATAATTCGGCGCGGGTAGCGGGCCACAAAGTCAGGGGAGATCACCTGCATGTAGCGGGCCAGTACCACCAGGTCGATTTTGTGCTCGTCGAGCATGGCCAACTGTTTTTTTTCGGCGGCTGGTTTTTTGCCAGCTTCCACAGGGATCAGGTGGAACGGGATGTTGTAAAAATCGGCCCAGCGCCTGCCATCATCATGGTTGGCGATGATGAGTGGAATCTCGCAGGCCAGCTCCCCTGAATGGTGGCGATAAAGCAGGTCTACCAAACAATGCAGGTGCTGCGAGCAAAACAGGGCCACGCGCAAGGGTTTGTCGGAGCTTTCCAGCTTCCAGCGCATGGCAAACCGGTCCGCAACGGCGGCAAAGCGCCTGGGGAATTCTTCGAGATCGAGCGTGAATCCTTCCAAATCCCATTCCACACGCATGAGGAAAAGATCGCGTTCGGCATCCTGATGCTGGTCGGCATGGAGGATATTGGCTTGGTGTCGGGCCAGAAAATCGGCCACTGCCGCCACGATGCCCCTTTGGTCGGGACAATCGATCAGCAAAATGGCGGTTCGGCGGGGCGGGATTGGGGTTTTGGTCTGGCTCATGGGGCTTGTGGGGTTAAGGTTGGCCTGTTTTACCGAGTTTACATTGCTGTCCTTAGCTTATCGGCAGGGCCGGGAAATACCGGCTACTTTGGCAAACAGACCCTGTCGCCCAAGGCAAAACCCTGTGGTACTATCCGTATCGGCCTCATAACCCGCCCAAACTGTGCCCTGGCACGGTAATCCCCGGGTGGTTCGGAACTGTAAAACCCGCCTGTTGAGGTTTTGGCACTGTTTTTTAGGAGTCTTGTCGCATGCGCACCAGTTTCCTCGCCACCGGCCTGATGGCGGCCATGGCCTTTGTTTCACCCGCTTGGGCCCAAGAACTGAAGGTTCCTGAGGGTTTTCGCCCCCTGTTCAACGGGAAAGACCTAGCCGGTTGGCATGGTTGGGCCATCCATGACAAAGGGGCCAACCCCTATGAAATCGCCAAGGCCAGCCCTGATGAGGTGAAGGCCAAGGTGGCCAAGTGGACCGAAGACGCCAAAAAACACTGGAGTGTTGAGGCTGGCGACCTGGTGAACGACGGCAACGGTGCCTACCTGGCCACCGAGGAAGAGCTTGGCGATGTGGAGTTCCTGATCGACTACAAAACGGTCGCCAAAGCCGATAGCGGCATTTACCTTCGCGCCACGCCCCAGGTGCAGATTTGGGACTACACGAAGGAAGGCGGCAAGTGGAATCTGGGCGCCGACAAAGGCAGCGGTGGCCTGTGGAACAACTCAAAGGACGCGCCCGGCAAAGACCCCTCGGCACTGGCCGACAAGCCACTTGGCGAGTGGAATAGCTTTCGTATCCGCCAAGTTGGCGAGCGCACCTGGATCCACCTGAACGGCAAGCTGGTGGTCGACGGAGCCCGCATGGAGAATTTTTGGGACCGCAAGCTGCCCCTGCTGAAGAAGGGCAAGATCCTGCTGCAAACCCACGGTGGCGAGATTCGCTGGCGCAACATTTTCGTGCGCGACATTCCTGCCGCCGAGGCCGCCGAAATGCTTCGCGGCAAGGCCGAGGGATTCACCCGTCTGGACGGTTCTTCCCTCGAGGATTGGGCCGGGGCCGCGGCCAACTATGAAGTGAAGGATGGGGCCATCGTCTGCAAGCCGGGCAAGGGTGGCACGCTGCACACCAAGGAGAAATACGCAGATTTTATCGCCCGCGTCGAGTACAAACTGCCTCCAGGTGGCAACAACGGCTTGGCCATCCGTTACCCAGGTAACGGTGACCCCGCCTATGTTGCCATGTGCGAACTGCAAATCCTGGACGACACCGCCGACATGTACGCCAAGCTGGATCCCCGCCAGTACAACCTTTCCGCCTATGGGATGACTGCGGTGAAACGCGGGTATTTGCGCCCATTGGGTGAGTGGAATTATGCGGAAATCACCGTGAAGGGTTCCACCATTGTTGCCGAACTCAATGGTAACCGCGTACTGGACACGGACCTGTCGAAAGTGACCGACTACATGGCCAAAACCCCACACCCCGGCAAGGACAACAAGGAAGGCTTTTTCGGCTTCGCCGGCCATGGCGATGCAGTGTCCTTTAGGAATGTCAGCATCAAGCGCCTGCCCTGATTATTGACTCTACAATCCAACAATGAACAAGGGCCGCCCTATCAGGGGCGGCCCTTGTTCGTTGGAAAACTGCCAAGTGCCCGGTACTCTTGCCCAAAAGGCCATGGCAGGTTGAAAAGACTACCTTCCTGGCAGGAATTTAAACGGTTCGGCGGGTTCGAATTTGGCAGCCACATTGCCGGAGTGATTTTTGTCGCCAGCCACGGTGAGCTTTTTCACAGGCGAACCTTCTTTCAGGTCCAGTTCGTCCAGCGTCACCCAGAAAACATTGGGGCTGGTGGCAGAGTCGAAATAGAAAATCCGGTTTTTCTGGTCGTGCACGGTGCGCCAGATGGTGCTGGCAATATTGGGTTGCCCGGGAACGGAGATACCAATGGGCACCGAGACACTGCGAATGATGCTGAATACCTCGGCCACAGCCTTTTTGGCATCTTCGGTCTTGGGCACCGCATTGATGTAGAACGAGGCGCGGGCAAAACGGTCGGAGGCCCTGTTAGTTCCAGGAAGCATCACCAAGCCGCCTATCTGCTCCCAGTATTTGTTCAGGGCCAGTTGCTCGTCGAAGGTGGGAGAGTTGGTCATCACCTGATATTTGCGGCCATGGTGAATCACCAGTTTGCCAGCCACATATTCAAAGATTGCCGAATCGCCTGTAGGGTCAGACAGCGACAGATGCCCATGCCCTTTGGCCCCGTTAGGCAGGGTGGGAGCCAAAATGACAAACGGTTCCTTGCGAAGCGCTTCAACCGCCTCTGCCACCGAAGAGTAGCTGTCGAGGGCGTATTGTGCCCAGCCAGCGATGGACAGCAACGGTTTGCTGCCATCCGCCTGACCATAGTCGGACTCGACCAGGTACAGGGTGTTGGCGACCAAGCCTTTCTCGTTCATGCCGTCTACCGAGGCCACCTCGTAAAATGCGCAGACCACGCTGCCATATTTGCTGGTCCACTCCAGCGAGCCTGGACCAGATGCGCCGTTGCGCTTCATGCCCTTGGGGAATGCGTAGAGGTTGGTGCCGGGGTCTTCGGCCCAATCCATCGATCTGGCAACCACGACGGTGTCTTTAGGCCCTAAATAAACGCAACGAGTGCATGCCTCGAGGGCTTTCGGAGCGCAGACCAATGCGGCCGCTGCCAAACCCGTGCCCAGAAACACTTTTTTCCAGTTCAACCAAGACATACGACAAACCTCCTGAAATTTTTTCATGCAAAGCCATGGCATTATGGGCCTAAGCGAGCGTGGTTCCAACCAATAGCCTAATGATTTGCTATAAAAAACAACATGGAACCACCTCTTTTGCTGCACCTGACCACCGGATTGATTGCCTGGGCTTTCCTTAGCCTTGGGGCTGCGGTGGCTGGCCTGTATTTCCCTGCCAAATGCAACCCGGCCAACACAGAGTGCTGGCGGGGTTTTTGGTTCATGATTGCCATCTGGGGCTTGGTTGATGGCATCATTGGCTGGGCCAACCTGCTTGGCGGGCCAGTGGAGATGGATTTTTTGCGCAATGTGCTACTAATCAACAGCGTGCTGGATCTTGCCTACATCACCGCTGGGATTGTTTTGGCTACCCGCCAAAAACCTTTGTTGAAAGGATTTGGCGCGGCTGTACTGATTCAGGGCGTCTTTTTGCTGCTGTTTGACCTGGTCTTCCTGTGGTTGGCCTATCGGGTTTGAAGTTGGCGGTTGGCTTAAGCTGTGCCGAAAAATTTGCCCGCATTGGCCCTTGGCCTAGGGTGATACACTGCTGAGTGCACAGTGCCACTGACAAGCTCGGCTT
>CAIWHS010000144.1 GCA_903912515.1 uncultured Planctomycetaceae bacterium | reverse complement strand
TCTGCTGCCGGGCGGGCGGCGGAACCATGCCGTCCTCTTGGGCGATATGGAGGACCAGGGGGCACCGTATGGTCTCGGACAGGTAATTCTCGATGCCCACGCCGTAGTAGCCGATGGCGGCATCGGCATCGGTGCGGCATGCGGACAGAAAAGCCAGCTTGCCCCCCATGCAAAAGCCGACCACCCCCACCTTGCCCGTGACAGCCGGGTGGTGACGCAGCGTGGTGATAGTTGCCTGGATATCCGCGAGGGTTGTGGCCTCATCGAGTCTGGCCATTAATGCCAGCCCCTTTTGGCGCTCTTCGGGCGAGTTACCGGTCTGCAAGCCGGGTTCTTGTCGCCAGAAAACATCAGGCGCCAGCACCACATACCCTTCCTCGGCATAGCGGTCGGCGATGGTGCGGATGTTCTGGTTGACCCCGAAGATTTCCTGGAGCAACACCAGGCCAGGCCCCTTCCCCGAGCCTGGTAGGGCGAGGTAACCCTGGAATACGCCACTGCCATCGGTGGCACGAATATCAAAATTTGAACCTGGCATGTACTTATTCCCCGGCAAGAACCTGAGGTATCGTTGGTAAGCCATACTTTATGGAAAGGGCCTGCAAGCGTTTCCATGCCTTGGCCCGAACGGTATCGGTCGCCTGCGGCGGTGGTGGTTTTGGTGGTGGCGGATTGCCCTATCCGGGTGAGGTCCTTCAGCTTTGGGGTGGCGAAATCCGGCAAATGGGCATTGAGGTGTCAGGGGCGCCAGCAGTCAGGAAGGACGATGGGAGCGGGGTTCACCGCTATGCGATTATCGCCGTGGGGGTCTAGGGTAAACGAACTTAGCCCTCTGGAACCACCTAGGCCAGGGGTTTGGGGCAACTCGCCTAGGGCAGCGTGCCTGGGGCGGATGCCGACATCATCGTCCGGGATGGCCGGGAAATCAATGGTTCGCCACGGATTGGGGGTAGGAGAAAATCTATACCGATCCGGGAAACCCACTGAAATTTCCAGACGGATTTGCCTGCGGGATAGGCTTTTGCCGCCTGAGGCTGGAGAAAGCAACCGTAGGTTGTACACCGGCAGACTTTCGGAATTTCCGGGGATGCCCCCATGGCTCTAGCATCAGATTTTAATGTCTGGCCCGTGGAAGGATGTTAGACTAACAGGGTGGATTAAAGGTTCTTTCTCTTCACACCTTTCCCGGGAACCAAGCCATGGCCCTCCGCAATCGCCGTGAACTGCTGAGCGATACCTCCAAAGGCATGCTTTTGGCTGGTTTGGGCCTTTCCATATCGCAGGATCTGGGTTTGGCTCCCCTGTGGGCAGCCGAGGAACCTGCCCGGCTTACCTTCGGGGCAAGGGAACCCCTGGTTGAATTCCTGGCCCAGACTCCCCCCGAAAAAATCATCCAGGCCTGCATCGCCAAAATTCGCGCCGGGACATCGGTTCGCGACCTGGTGGCTGCCGCGGCTCTCACCAACGCCCGCGCCTTCGGCGGCGAGGATTATGTCGGCTTTCACACCCTGATGGCTTTGGCCCCGGCATGGTCCATGACCAACGAGGAGGGGAATTCGCCACAGGCGGCCCTGCCGGTCCTCAAGGTGCTGTACCGCAACGCCAACCGGCTCAAAGAGAGGGGCACCGGTCCTGATACCCTCAGTCCGCTTCCCGCTGTGGCCATCTCTGCCGAGCGGGGCGAAAAATCGGCCCTCCGGGATGCGGTTCGGGCCAAAAACCTCAACCAGTCCGAGCAGGCTTTCGCCCCTTACGCCTCCCAGGCACCCGGTTACGGCATCGATGCCCTGATGGAGATGGTCGATGATGGGGCAGATGTCCACCGCATTGTCCTGGTGGCCAAATCCCTGGAACTCTCGGGATTTGTCGGCACCGCCAACGCCCATACCTTGCTGCGCCAGTCAGTGCATTATTGTGTGAAAAATGAACCCGCCACCAGCAATGACAAACAGTTTGAAGAATTGCGCCGGGTGATTCCAGCCTTGCTGGAAAGGCATCAACTGCTATCCGCTTTGAAGGGTACCCGGCGGATGGACGATGCCTGGGTCTCCTCCTTCAGCCGTTCCACCCTGGCTGCCACTCCGGCCGCCGCGGCAGAAGCTGTGGCTCTGGCCCTGGCCGAGGGAATCAATCCAGAAGATATCGGCGAAGCCTTGGCCCTGGGCTCGAACCATCTGGTCCTCAGGGATCAGGGGCGTCAGGGTAGCGAAATTCAGCCAAACAAGCCAGCGGGCAGCGTCCATGGCGATTCCACGGGCGTACACTCGGGGGATACCACCCATGCCTGGCGGGCAATTGCCCGGGCAGGCAATGTGCGTACCCTGCACAGTAGCCTCATCCTGGCCGGCTACCAACTGGCCCGTGACCGCTCCTACCGTGGTGCTGAGATCCTCACCCGTGAACCCGTTTATGCGGGGGCAGCGGCTGAAGCCGCCAGGGGTGTGACGCGGGAACGGATCGCGGATGAATTGAAGGTGGCTATCAGCGCCAGTCTTCAGGCTCGCGCCGCAGCGCTGGTGGTCCGCATGGGTGAGTTGGGTATGGATCCGGCGATTGCCAAGGGTGTGTTGCGGAAATTCGCCACCACCGAGGATGGCGCCCTCCATGCCGAAAAATATTACCGCACCACTTGCGACGACTTTCAAAACACCCGTCAATCCTTGCGCTGGACCCACCTGGCCGGCTTGGCCAGGGTCACCGCCAGCGCCTTTGGGTTCAAGGCGGCGGGGGTGGATGAGGCCGCCTCGATTTTGGGAGGCTGATTGCCAGGCGGGCATTCGCCCGGTTTGTGGAGGCCGCTGTCTCAGGCCCAGAGTGTCACGCTTAGGGCCTGTGTCTTCTTCCATGCCGTCGCCATGCTGGCCTTGTGGGGGCCAGACCTCGCGGCGGCTGACCTTTTTGAGGAGCGCACTAGCTAGGTGCTGGTGGGGCAATGTCTGCAGTGCCACGGTCCTGAAAAACTAAAGGGTGGGCTGCGGGTGGATTTCCGGAAAGCGCTTTTGCAAAGGGGCGATTCCGATCCGGTTGTGGTGCCGGGGCAACCAGATCAGAGTCTGCTCCTCAAGGGGACCTGGCCATGCTAGGCGACACCTGCAATCCCAAGCTTCTGTACATCAAGGGTGGCCTGATGTTGCTGGTGGGCCTGATGGCCTCGGACATCTTGGTCACCCTGCACGGCGACTGGATGACTGTGGTGCTGCTAGTTACAGCAGTGTGTGGGGTTTTTGCCGGGCCTATTGCTTTGTTTTCTATGTGATTGAGCATTATATCGATCCTGGCCGCAAATATGCTGGGCTGATTGATTTTGTGAAGTACTCGCTGGGTAAAAGGCAGAAGCCCCTCTGAGTTCGCAACTCCGCAACTCTCCAACTCCCCAAGTGCGCAGGGGTGTTGCGGAGTTGCTCACTTGGAATCCAGCAGCATTACTTAGATCTCTGTTTTTTCTAAGGCTTCAAGCATTCGGCCAAAAAGTAGCCGGCTCACTGAGTTCCAAGTCCCCAACTCCCCAAGTCCCCAAGTGCGCAGGGGAGTTGGGGAGTTGGGGACTTGGAATTAAGCTGTCCTTTAAGTTCCAACTCCACAAGAGCACAGGCGGGCTTGCAAAGTTGCAAAGTTGGAATCCAGTAACCCTTTGAGTTCCAAGTCCCCAAGTGCG
>CAIWHS010000143.1 GCA_903912515.1 uncultured Planctomycetaceae bacterium | reverse complement strand
TTGGTTTCGTCGGGATCTTCCTTTAATGTAGATATCAAAGCAGATATTTTTGCATCGCCTGCCGTCTTGGCTTTTCGGGCTGGTGGCAAAAAATTCGATGCAAATGAGGACCATGGGCTCATCAGAACCATAATCATTACAGGTGCAAGTTGGCGAAAAAATACCATCCAGGCCACCTCGGGAGGAAGGTTCTGATCGTGACAAAGTCCACGATATCCCCTCTCCTCCTGCAATCGACGCAACCAAAGGGCCGTAATGCGCCTTTGTTTCAATGGGGCAGCCAACAGGCTGGAAGGCCGATAGTCCCAATGGCACAGATGGGATGATTAAACCAAACTGAGCAATCGTTAAACCTTGACTACCTTGCGGTGGCGTTCGTTTTTCATTGACCTTAGCATGACCAAAAACAAGTTTTTCCCAAATACTAGGAGATTCACTAATGGTCCGTATTGGTTTAGCCGGCATCGGTTTCATGGGAATGATCCATTTCCTTGCCACGCAAAAGGTGCCCGGAGCTAAAATCACAGCCATTTGTAGCCGGGATAAGCGAAAGCTTGCAGGTGATTGGCGGGGCATTAAAGGCAACTTTGGGCCTCCAGGCCAGGTCATGGATCTCTCCGGGATACATGCTTATGACGATTACCAAACACTTTTGGATGATCCCACTATTGACCTGATTGATTTGTGCACCCCAACCGACCAGCATGCCCCAATGGCAATTGCAGCTTTGAAAGCCGGTAAACATGTTTTGGTTGAAAAGGCAATTGCTTTAAATTCCAAGGAAGCCGACCAAATGTTGGCTGCCGCAAAAAAAGCGGGAAAATTATTGATGGTGGGCCATGTGCTCCCATTTTTTTCCGAGTTTGCCTTTGCTCATAAACTAATCGAAAAGGGCGAACATGGTCGGCTGGTGGCCGCCCATTTCACCCGGGTTATCTCAAAGCCCGAATGGTCCGAGGCTGTAGGCGATGCGGCTAAAACAGGCGGTCCAGCCGTAGATTTGCATGTACATGACACCCATTTTGTTAGTTTGATTGCCGGGGTACCCGGAAAGGTTTTCTCAACTGGTCATACAGTTGGAGATTCTGTTGAGTACCTGACAACCAGCTATCTTTATGGAGACAACGGGCCAACAATCACCTGCTCCAGTGGGGCCATCGCCATGGCAGGCAGAAGTTTCCTGCACGGGTTTGAGATTTATCTCGAAGATGCAACTTTGGCGTTTTCTTCTGCAGGCATTCCGCTCACTTTGTTCCCCCGAAAAGGAAAACCCAAACTGATTTCATTGAAGGGCCAGAACGACCCTATTAATGCCTTCCAGGCCGAAATCACTAGCGCTGTGACAGCAATTAAAGCTGGCGAGGTGAAGGGGCCGTTGGATGCTCAATTAGCGCGGGATGCGTTGGTTTTGTGCCTTAAGGAAATTGAATCTGTCCTTAGTGCCAAGCCGGTGATCGTTTCGAAAAATGGCTGAGGTTGAAAAGGCTTAGGCTTTTCCTGGTGGGGGAGTCACCTTAGAGGGGGCGGCTTCCGCCAATGGCCCTAGCATATTCATCATGGTGGCCAACTGCGTGATCCGGTTACCATAACGATCTAGGAACTCCTGAAGGGTGAATTCTTCTGCAAGATCTTCACCCTCGAGTGCAATTCTTTCAGTGATTTCATGGATGGACTTGGCGAATACGTTTTCCAGAACTGGCAATGCTTGCCGGCAATTTTCACCTAATTCGGGTAACGACTGTTCCCAACGGCTTAAAAAAGCCCGCCATCTAGAACTTTGGTCCTGGGCTGCCATCATGGAGCGAAGCAGGTTGGCTTGTTCTCGATTAACCTCAAGAATTTGTTTGAGTACATCGGCTAAATCATTTTGGGCTGGGCTTGGAGGGGCCACCTCGGGATTTAACCCCGGAATTGCCTGGGTGACATTGATTTGGTAGTGCATCTATCTGACCCCGCGATGCTTTTGAAAAACCAAGGATTACTAAACTAATTTAGCAGATTTGCCTCGCAACAGGCGCCTTTCACCCATTTGTCAGTTAAGGGCTACAGCTTTCAAATGGTCCAGTAGCGGCCCACAAGAGAGCGGCGCACCTGTTGCTTGCTGGCAAATCTCTTGGGCACTCAGCGTCCTTCCCACACGGTGAACTTTTTCCCTAAGCCAGCAAAGCAATCGGGCGAAGTTGCCATGGCGGAAATCTTCTTCCAAGTCACCCAAATCCCGTTTTGCAGCCCGCATCAGTTGGGCGGAATAAAGGTTGCCAAGGGTGTAGGTGGGGAAATAACCAATTCCTCCCCCAGACCAGTGAATGTCCTGCAAGCAACCATTACGGTCGTCAGGTACTTGAATTCCAAACAATTCTTGAAAAAGGCAATTCCAAGCCTCACGAAGGTCTCTCACGGGTATTGTTCCGTCGAGGAGGCCTTTTTCAATGCGATAGCGTAGAACGATGTGCAAGTTATAAGTGGTTTCGTCGGCTTCAACCCGGATGAATCCGGGACGCACCGCATGGACGCACGACTGTATCCGTTCCAATGGCCAGCAATCAAGCGAACTGCCAAATATCGCCCGCGCAATTGGGTAAAAATGCTCCCAGAATGCACCAGACCTTCCTACTAGGTTTTCCCATAAGCGGGATTGCGATTCATGAATACCCAACGAAGCAGACTGGCACCAAGGCTCGGCTCGGCAACCTTCAGGCAGACCTTGTTCATAAAGGCCATGCCCAGCCTCATGTAAGACTCCAAAAAAACCTTCCAAAAAACCATCCGTTTGGTAACGGCTTGTAATCCGACAATCCCCCGAGCCTATTCCCGAGCAAAAGGGGTGGGTCGAAGTATCAAGTCTCCCCGCATCAAAACGAAAACCCACTGCTCGGGCGCCCGATTCCCCGAAGATTTTTTGTAATTCAATGGGGAAATTACCAGTAGGCTGTTCAGATTTTTTATTGCCAGCCAGGTCCCGTGCCTGTGAAACCAACAGGCTCAATGGCCCCTGAAGTTCACCAAAAAGAATATCTAGTTGCAAGCAATCCATGCCCGGTTCATACTCATCCAACAATGCATTGTACGGGTGCCCTTGCCACCCAACCGCATCGGCTTCCTCGCGTTTTAGCAGAATGATTTTTTCAAAATGGGGCAAAAAAAGTTCGAAATCGGATTGTTTCCGAGCTAAAGCCCAAGCCTGTTGGGCTTGTGAACAAACACGGGCAAGTTCCTCAACCATCGAAACAGGGATCTTCACTGCCCGGCTTTGCCGGCGGCGAGCTTCTTTCAAACTTGCAAGTTTGTTCGGCTCGGTAAGGTTACTCCGCTCCAACTCGCTAAGGGTTTCCGAAAATCCCGGAGAAACAAGCTCTCCATGTAAAAGGCTTGCCAAATAGGCGAATTGTTCCCCGCGCCATGACTGCCCTCCTGAGGGCATCATCACCTGTTCGTCCCAACTTAAAAGCCCCAAGGTGCTTTCCAATAATGCCACCCGCTTCCACCGTGAATGCATATCAGCAAGGAGCGGGATGACAGCCATGGGAAACACCTTTGGGATTCAAAACTATGCTTCTAGGCAAAAATCATCAATGCTATACCAGATTCAAGTTAGCAAGGAATTCTGAATTGCTCTTGGTCTTCTTCAACCGGCTGGTCAAAAGTTCCATGGCTTCTACAGGAGGCATATCAGCCAAAACTCGACGCAGCGCACGAACTCGTTCCACGCCATCTGATCCCAAAAGCAATTCTTCCTTCCGGGTTCCAGACCGGTTGATGTCAATGGCGGGCCACACCCGCTTGTCTACCAGTTTTCGGTCAAGATGGAGTTCCATATTGCCAGTGCCTTTGAACTCTTCGAAAATTACCTCGTCCATTTTGGATCCAGTGTCGATCAATGCCGTGGCAAGGATCGTCAAACTGCCACCTTCCTCAACCTGGCGGGCCGCCCCAAAAAACCGCTTCGGCTTTTGCATGGCATTCGAATCGAGACCGCCAGAAAGTAGTTTTCCACCTGATGGGGCCGCGGTGTTGTGTGCACGGGCAAGTCGTGTGATCGAGTCAAGCACAATTACAACATCGCGGCCATCCTCCACCATTCGCTTGGCTTTTTCCAAGGCAATTTCGCTCACATGGGTATGTTCGCCTGAGGGTTCGTCGAAAGTGCTTGCAACAACCTCTGCGTTGGGGCCACCAACCTGGCGAAGCATTTCAGTCACCTCCTCGGGCCGCTCATCAATCAGCAAAACGATAAGATAACAATCCGGGTGGTTAGCCTGGATAGCCTTGGCGATTTTAGAAAGCAAAACTGTCTTTCCGGCCCTCGGCGGAGAGACAATCAGGCCACGCTGGCCCATGCCAATGGGCGTGACCAAATCAATTACCCGGGTTGAGAGCTCGTCCTGGGTTGTTTCAAGCCGCAGCCTTTTGCAGGGATGTAGAGGGGTCAAATCTTCAAAAATGACTGGCCTGACTTTTTCTTCTGAGGTCCTGCCATTTACTTTTTCAACAGCGTAGAGGGCGAAGTTTTCCTGACCGTCAACCGGCAGGCGGATGATTCCCTCAACCACTTGCCCGGTTCTCAAGCCCGCACGGCGTACTTGAGAGGGAGAGACATAAACATCTTCGGGCGATGACAGGTAGCTGTGTGCTGAGCTTCGCAAAAAACCGAATCCATCGGGCAATATTTCCAAAGTCCCCGAGGCTCGAACCGGTTCACCCCGTTCTATCAGCTTCCGAACCACAGCGACAATCAGTTGACCGCGGTTCATACCGGTATGTTCGGTGATCCCTTCACCTTCAGCCATGGTGAAAAGTTTAGGCATAGGCAACCGATAAAGATCATCTAGCCGGGTGCCCGGACCTGTTCCCATGGGCTGGGCAGGCATGCCCCCTTCTGATTCGTACCGATCTTGCCGGTGGCCTTGGCGTTCATGCCGGTCATGGCGATCACCGCCGCGGTCACCACGAGGTTGGTCACGCCGGGGGCCTCCCCTATCAAAACGGGGAGGCATGTTGTGCCTACCAGCCATGGGCGGAGAATTGCCATAGTCACCTTGCTTGCGCTGGGGCAACCTACGCCTAGCCATGGGGTGGCCACCTCCCTGGTTGCCATGCCCGCCCCCCTGGCGATGTGGCCTATCCCCCTGGCCACCACCTTCAGGTTGGCCCCCCTGTTGAGGTGGCCTTTCATAATCTTGGTTAGGTTGTTGGCTAGGTTCGCCCTGATTTTCAGACATGCACCGCTCCTTGGGGCAATGGTCGGATTAATGAATGGGAAGTTAAGATTCAGATGACTGGAAAACCCAGTTACTTGTTACCTGTTTTTCTGAATTAATTGTCTTTGTGAAGACCCGAAAAGCCTATTAGTAAAAACCTTTTCCGGAAATTCTCGGAAAGATAGGTTGTATAAGAAGACGCCAATAATCTTTGGCTACAAATCTTATGGCAAACGCCTAAAAGAAGTTTCAGAGACAGCAGATCGATTCGTAATACGAGTGAGCCATTAATCGCATTATTAAAATTAGCCCCAAAGGTGTCCTTCGGCAAGTACACTTGCAGATCGATTCGTAATACGAATGAACAAT
>CAIWHS010000142.1 GCA_903912515.1 uncultured Planctomycetaceae bacterium | reverse complement strand
CGGGCCCAATCAGCTCGGGGCTTTTTCGTTTCCATCTTGCAACTGAAGGAGCCTTATCATGTCTCACACAGTTTCTATCAAGGCACAGGTCAAATGCCAGACGGCCCTCGCCGCCACTTGCCTGCGCCTCGGTTTGCCCGCGCCCACACACGGCCAGGTCCGCCTGTTTGACCAGATCGCCACCGGCACCGGCGTGCAACTACCAGGCTGGCGATTCCCCCTCTGCATCACCTCCGATGGTTCCGTCTTGCATGACCACTTCCAAGGCCTGTGGGGCGAACCGAAGGAACTCTCCCGCTTCCTGCAAGGCTACGCCACCGAAGCGGCCAAGCTGCAGGCGCGCCGGCAGGGGCACTCGGTCACCGAGACCCAACTTGCTGATGGCACCATCCAGCTCACCGTCGAACTGGGGGCCTGACCCCATGCAACGGATGATAATCACCATTTCTTCCGAAGGGGAGGTTTCCCTGCAGACGACCGGCTTCGCCGATTGCACCTGCAAGGACGCCTCCCGCGCCATGGAAAAAGCCCTCGGGGTCACCGTGTCGGATCGCCCCACCTCCGACTCAACCACAACCCACCAGAATCAGGCCGGCAATCAGTAACTGTCTGCCTGATTTTCTTTTTGTCCAGCCCGCCGGGATGTCCTCGGCGGGCTTTTTTGTTGTTCCCACGGAGTTTGAACCATGCGTTCTGAATTGAAAGAACTAATCGATGCAGCTTTCTCCGGTATCCTCCTACAAACCCTGCAGCCCGATGCCGCCGAGGAGGAGATCCGTGCCCTCGCCACCCGCGACGGCTGGGACCTGCTGGTCTGGGATCTGGAGCGCGGCACCCGCCACGAATCCATTCCCGCCAACACCCATGCCGGCGATCCCCTCGGTGCCATCCGCGCCTTGTCTTCCCTAGGCAAGCCCGGCGGCACCACAGTGCTGGTGATGCACCATTTGCACCGGTTCTGGCAATCCGCCGACATCCAGCAGGCCCTGCTGCTGGCCCTCAACCACGGCAAGGGGACCCGGCACTTCATCGTCGCCCTCAGCCCGGTGGTGAACCTGCCGGTAGAACTGGAGCGCCAGTTCCTGATACTGGATCACCCACTGCCTAACGCAATGCAACTGGCCGAACTGGCGAGGAGCCTGCTAACCGAGGGCGAGGAGATTCCAGAGGAACGACTCCAGCAGGTGGTAGCGGCGGCTGGCGGACTGACCCTTGCGGAGGCTGAGAATGCATTCGCTCTTTCCCTGACCCGCACCGGGCACCTCGACCCCGCAACGGTCTTTCAAGTCAAGGCGCAGCAACTCCGCAAATCGGGACTGCTGTCGCTGCACCGGGGGAGCGAATCGTTCGACCAACTCGGCGGATTATCTTGCCTCAAACATTTCTGTTTGCAGGCCCTGCGTCCCGGGCCAGTCCGCGCCAAGGGGGTCCTGCTGCTGGGACCTCCCGGTACAGGTAAGTCAGCCTTCGCCAAGTCGCTGGGCCGTGAGACCAACCGCCCGGTGTTGGAACTGGACATCGGGGCT
>CAIWHS010000141.1 GCA_903912515.1 uncultured Planctomycetaceae bacterium | reverse complement strand
CGAGAGGCTTGGATTCGGCCTTGATAGAAGGCTGCCAAAGCACCCTCGGCTTGGCCTAAATGCTCGACAGCTTCCTTAGGATGACCCAAGAAATAAAGCGAGATACCCAATTTTAGATGGATTTTGCTGGCTGCTGCAGGCTCGGCAGCCGTGGCAAGCCTTTTCTTCAAGGTATCGGCAGCGTCACGCAGGACCTTGTATTGGGCCTTGTCAGTGATTAGGCCGTTGCGCAACTGCTGGACGGTGCCAGCATCGCAATCTTCCTTCTCGACCATCAAAACCTTCAGGTCGATCATCCCCGCACCCCTGCTTTGTAAATACAAAAAAGAACGGTAGCCCCGCTTTTGGGCCCCGCCCGCCAAATTCGATATGCTGTGTTTTAACTGCCATGGGAACCAATGGGCAAGACAAGTCTGGATTCCCGGCCCTTTCAAACCCCAGAATTGCTAATGCCACCCCGAAAATCCTCCGCTCCGACACCTGCCTGCTATGCCCAAACCATATCGGGTCTTGAAAAGATAGCTTCCAGTGAGATCTTATCTAGGCTTGGGGGTGAGATTTTAAAGACTTCACCCGGTCTGGTGGTGTTTCGCCCTGAAGACATTGATTCGGAGCTTCTCAATCTTCGGACCGTTGAGGATGTGTTTTTATTGGCTTGGGGGAGCGATGCGCTCACCTACCGGGCCAAGGATTTGGAATTCATCGAGAAATGGACGGCCAACAAGGCAGATTGGCAGCGCCTTTTAACCCTTCACCACGCAATTCACCCTAAACCCAAGGGCACCCCTGGGTATTGGTTTGTGGTTCAACAAAATGGCAAGCATGTTTACCAGCGTCAAGCCACCAAGCAGGCGCTTGCCAAGGGGCTAGGGCGAAATATTCATCCCAAATGGCGATTTGTGGAAGAAAACGCGGATATCGAATTTTGGTTGACCATTGAGGGCACCCAGGCCATTTGCGGACTGAGGCTTTCCAACCGCGACATGCGGCACCGCACTTGGAAGCGTGAGCATCGGGCAGCCTCGCTGCGTCCGGTTTTGGCGGCTGCTATGGCATGGGATGCTGAATTGCAGTCTGGGATGTTGGTACTGGATCCGATGTGCGGGGCAGGCACATTGCTGGGCGAGGCGCGTTTGATGCTTCAATCCAACGGCCGGGGTAAATTGAATCTGCTGGGAGGCGATGTGGATTTGGACGCCCTTGAATGCGCCCGTTTGAACCTGCGTAGCCTTGGGGGAGGCAATTTTTGCCGTTGGGATTCGCGAAGGTTGCCTTTGGGGGACCAAACTGTGGACCGTGTTTTGTGCAATTTGCCTTTTGGAATCACCTACGGCGCTGGCGAGGACTTGGGCTGGCTTTACACGCGTGTTTTTAAGGAAATGCGACGGGTGTTGAAGCCCCAAGGCATGGCCATTGTGCTTACCAGCGAGGCAGATACAGCGCGGGCGGCTGCGGGAGCCAGCCTGATGAAACCGACCGGCAGCACGCGGATTCGGGTTTTGGGTCAACCAGCCACCATGCTGACTTTGCGTGTTGGTTGAAATGGCTTTAGATTGAATTTCGACAAATCAATTTGCCATTCCAAAAGGGCTTCGATGCTCTAATTGTCTGGCCAAAAGATGATGGACACCGCCAATTGAGGTTTGCATGGCCAGCCCCACTCTCACCTGCCCGCACTGTTCGTCGGTCCTTCGGCCGGCCAATCCGATTCCTGCGGGAAAAAAGGTACGATGCCCGAAATGCGCTGAAATGTTCACAGCGGGAGGCGACCCTCCTCCTGCCGCGCCCAAGCCGCAAGTGGTTGAAGAGGACGAGGATGGGGGGGGATCCAATCTTTACGGCGTGATGGCCGACCCTGACGAGGAGCCGCCAGAAGAACCCCAAAACAAGCGCAAGAACAAGTCAAAGAAAAAGAGCGCCAAGCCGGAAATCAACTACGCCCAAGACAATTCGCTGAAGGATTTCCGCGGGCCGGCTGTGGAACTGCTTACCAAGCCTGCCAACAACATGATGTTTCATTGCACCTTGGTTTTGTTATTGGCGATTGCGAGCTTTGTGATGTCTGGTTGGCCCTTTGTGTTTCAGGACAGCTTGTTGCCCCCTGTAGACGCCTTGAAAGAATACATAACTAAAAATCTCGAGGCAGAGGCTGCCGACAAAGCTGCAGGAAGGAGTGGCGGATCCAAATGGAAAACAATGCAGGATTCCCTGAATAAAGATACCCTGATGTGGCCGATCCCTCTTGACAAGAACGGCAAAAAAGTCAGGGAGCCTGAATATGGCAAAACGGAAATGTCGCAGGAGGCTGCAGACGCAGCCAAGGAGTTCATGGGTAGAAGCGAATTCCCTACGCGCTTAGTCTGGGTGTTGAGCAGCATATTCATCATTGTCTGGACATTCACGCTGCTTGTTGGCACGGTAAAAATGATTAATCTGGAATCTTACAACTGGGGAATTGTCACGATTATCATGTGTTTCTTGCCTGTGAACTGCCTAACTCTATTGACATTGATTTGGAAAAAATACGAGGACATGGACCTGTTATATTTCCCGATTTTGGTGCTGCCTATCACCGGAATTTTCTCGATTCTTTTCGGTATTTGGTTTTGGGTGACCCTGAAAGACAAGCGTGTGATTCAAGGTTTTCAATTCAAGGGATCTGACGCCAAGCAGGACTAAAAACACGCCTGTTTTGCATGGTTTCAGTTAAAAGCCTTGCGGCTGTGGGCGCATCATTTTTGAGCGCGCATCCACCGGATAGCTTGGAAGGGAAAAGCGCATGTCGCGGACCATCGTTGCCAAAAAGAGGCATGGTGTTTAGCCCCAAGCATGGTTGCAAGTAGTGGAGCCATATCTGGTTTTAATTGGCGCCCCTTGGGGACCAGACCGAGATGGGGCCTGAAGGCCGTTGCCTTGTTTGGCCCTTGGTAAATCACTCTAGGCTCGGTGAGTTCCAAAAGCCCCTCGTCACCTTGGGTGCTGCCCCAGCCGCTCAGGCCTTTGGCAACAATGGGAGTTGCCGGATGCCCGGTGGAAATAACCACCTCATTGATGGAAATATTGGGGCTGCGCAGGCGATTCGCCAGGGCCAGCGCCCTTGCTGGCACCGCACTAAAAATGGATGCCCCCAAACTTAGAGGACAGGCTTTCTCAACCTTGAGCAATTCCTGCTCGGATTTTGCCGGAACAAGGCAAAGCACCGGTGCAAAGAGTGATTCGCGACAAATTCGCATTTCGGGACTCGCATTGGCCAAAACCAATGGTGGGCACCCGGTTTCAGCGGAAGGCAGGGAAGGAACGGGCCCAATAAACCTGGCCCCCTGCCCTACTGCCTCCAATGCCAGTTGATACGCCTTGAGCCCCTCCCTTGGCTGAACCAACCGAAACGGGGGAACCCCATCCAAAAAGCGGGCTAACTCGAACTCGATACGGGAGAGCAAACCGTTGGTGGCAATGACACGCCTGGTTGCGACACAGGT
>CAIWHS010000140.1 GCA_903912515.1 uncultured Planctomycetaceae bacterium | reverse complement strand
GAACCGGTGCAGCCAGACGGTGAACTCGGCAGGTGGCAAGACCCGGCGCATGAGGTCGGCTTCGCAAAGTGATGGGGAGAAGAAATCAGACCCATCGGGTTCCCAGCGGGCTGGGGCATCGGTGTCGTTGGCAAAGTATTTGTTGGCGCGTTCTAGCAAGAGGTTCTCGAGGTTTTTATTGGCTTTGGCGCGGGCATAGTCGAGGGCGAAGGTGAGGCCGAAGGCGGTGTTAGCGTGAACGCCGTGGCGGATGGGATAGGTTTGCTTGGGGAAATAGTTGAGGTAGCGGTTGACAATGACTTCTTCCAAAGGGCCCATGATGGCGGACCATTTTTTAGCATCGGGATCATCCCATGCATGCAATTCTGTGGCCAATTTGAGGAGCCATGCCCAGCCATAGGGGCGCTCAAACGGGCCGGTGTGCTTGCGGCTGAAGAAGGTGACCTCGCCTGCCATGGCCTCGGTGGTGAACTGTCGGCTCAATGCGGCGCGCATGGCAGGAGCTTGAGGCAGGTTGGGCCTTAGACGCAAAAGACGCACCAGGACCCAGTGACCGTGGACTGAGGAGTGCCAGTCGTATGCGCCATAAAATACTGGATGGAGTTTGCGGGGGGGCAGGGCGTCGGCATCGCTATCGAGAACATGTGCCGGCTTGTAGGGGTAGGGTTTTTCTATGGCTGAAAGTGCCAAATTGGCGAATTTTGCAGCCAGGGCGTCGTCCATGTGGGGCATGGGGTTTGCGGCCTTCTCTTGGGCCAGCAGAATGAAACTGGCGAGCACGGCAGCCATGATCATGGTCCACCTCCGGGGCGTGATAAAGGAGTATCGGGTTTGGCGATAAGCTTCCAGTTTCCGGAGGCGTGTTCCACCTGAAATACGGCGGTGTTCAGGATGGGGCCAAAGGCCTTCCAACCGGAGGGACCATCTCCTGAGATAGTGAGGAGGGCCACTTTTAGCAGCAGGCCATGGGCCACCAGGGCTATGGGGCCGTTGTGTGTTTCGGAGGCGAGGCGGTTGAGAACGCGCATGGCGCGTTCGTGGACCTGATCCCAAGATTCGGATGTGTCGGGTGCGTGAGCAGTATCGCCGGCGATCCAGCGGGCAAGTGTGTCGGGCCAGAGGCCAGTTTCGGGACGGCTAGGCGAGCCTTGAAGCGAACCGACTTTGCGCTCGTGCAGGTCGTTTTCGATGCGCGGGGTGAGGCCGCAGGCCTTGGCTATGGGGGCAGCGGTTTGGCGGGCCCGCAGCATGGGTGAGCTGACGAGTAGGGCCGGCTTTAAAGCCTGGATATAGGACGCGACCGCCACTGCCTGGCTGTGGCCATGGTCGCTGAGGTGAATATCACTCTCGGCACCATGGAACAGGGCAGGTGTGGCGGTCTCGGCGTGTCGCAGCAGGTAGAAACGCGTGGTCACCTGGAAGCATCCCGGGCGATGAGGTCGCTGATGCGTTGGGCGTGTGCTGCGGGCTCGGGCAGGGGTGTGCCTTCAGCCAGCATGGCCTCTTCGAGCAGCAGTTGGCTGTAGGCTGCAAGGCGGGCATCTTCAGGCGCCTTCTCGGCTAACTCGGCAAGGGCGTTGATGGCCTTGTGGCTGGAGTTCACCTCGAGGATGCGCTTGGACTTGGGTGCATCGGCATGGCCCATGCGCTCGAGCATACGCTCGAGGTGTGAAGACATGGCCCCGGACGGGGTGACCAGGCAGCAGGCCGATTCGACCAGCCGGTTGGAAACGCGCACATCGGAAACCTCGGGCAGCCACTTTTTCATCAGTTCGAGGAGGCCTTTGACGGGGCCTGTGGTTTCGGTCTTTTCGGCGACATCGTCTGGAGCTTTTTCAGCATCGGCGCTGCGGAGCTTCTTGCCTTTGAACATGGTGATGCCTGGGAGCATGTACTCGTCGACAGGCTCGGTGAGGAACAGAACATCGCGCTCTTTGGCCTTGTAGGCCTCGACAATGGGTGAGGAGCGGAGTAGGGCATCTGAATCGCCTGTGAGGAAGAAAATTTCCTCCTGGCCGGCGGGTGCAGCCTCGATGTATTGATCGAGCGAGATGCGGTCGGCGGCTGGGGTTTTCAGAGAGGGAAACAGGAAGAGGCCGGCAACCTGCTCGCGGTTGGCGAAATCTTCGCGGACGCCTTCTTTGAGCACGCCACCGAGGCCATCAAAGAAGGAGCGGTATTTTTCGGCATCGTCTTCTTTAAGCACCCGGAGCGCCTTGAGCACTTCCTTGGTGGCATCTTTGCGGATGGTCTCGAGGACCTTGTTGTGCTGGAGGATTTCGCGGGAGATGTTGAGTGGCAGGTCGGGACAATCTACAAGACCAGCGACAAAGCGCATGTACCGGGGCAGCAGTTCCTCGCAGTGGTCCATGATGAGGACGCGCTGGACATAGAGCCTTGGGCCACCTTTGGCATCGCCGTAGTCAAAGCCGTAGGGGCGTTTGGAGGGGATGAACAGGAGCACCTTGAACTCGACGGAGCCTTCGCCGGCGTAGTGGATCACCTTGGCGGGCGGCTCGGTGTCGCCTGTCAGGTTGGTGTAAAAGGCGTTGTACTCTTCGGGCGTGATCTCGTTTTTTGGCCGCAGCCAGAGGGCTTTTTGGCTGTTGATGACCCTCTCCTCGATCTCGAGGGGTTTTTCCTCTTTAGCCTGTTCTTTGTCGGCATTTTCGTCGTCGCTTTCGTCTTTCTCCTTTTCGGTGTGGAGGACGACGGGGATCTCGATGAAATCTGAAAACTGCTTGACGATTTGTTCGAGCGTGTAGGCGTTGGTGAACTCTTCCTTGTCTTCCTCCTTGAGATGGAGGATGACCTCGGTGCCGCGCGAGGGGCGATTGGCGGGTTCGACGGTGAACTCGCCCTGTCCATCACTGACCCAACGGACGCCGGCATCGGCTGGGTCGCCGGCCTGACGGCTGTATACCTCGAGCTGATCTGCGACCATGTAGGCGGAGTAGAAGCCGACGCCGAACTGGCCGATGAGGTCAGGACGATTGGCCGCGGTTGCCTCTTTGACCTTATCGAGAAAAGCCTTGGTGCCCGAGCGGGCGACTGTGCCCAAATTCTCGATGATGGCAGCCCGGCTCATGCCAATACCGTTGTCACGGATGGTGAGGCGCCCGCGTTTTGCATCTGGGATGAGGTGGATTTTGAAGTCTTTGTCGTTTTCGAGCAGGCTTTCGCTATCGAGGGAGTCGAAGCGTAGTTTATGGATGGCATCGCTTGCGTTACTGACTAGTTCGCGTAAGAAAACCCGTTTGTTGGAATAGAGGGAGTGGGTAATGAGGTGCAGCAGCTGCTTTAATTCGGTACGAAATTCCATTTTTTCTGGGGCACTCACAGTCTTCGGTCTCCATTGCTTGGAAAACTTGGGAAAAATTAAACCTACCTTACAAGGGTAGGGGCCAAAACTGGCCACTTGAATCCACCAGTAATTATAAGCAGTTTTGGCGGAGTATTCACATGTGTGGACGATTCAGCCTGGTAGCCAGTGATAATGCTCTAGCGAAACGCTTCTGCCGGGCAGATTGGCCTCTTGAAAGGGCCCCGAGGTACAATGTTGCCCCTACGCAGGCAGTTCTGTGCCTTCGGCATGAGGAATCGGCGGTGCGACCTGTATGGTTGCGTTGGGGATTGGTGCCCCGGTTTGCGTTGGATAGTTCCGGCGCGGCGCGCATGATAAACGCGCGGGGTGAAACCCTTTTAGAAAAGCCCTCCTTTCGGAATTTGGTGGCGAAAAATCGTTGTTTGATTTTGGCGGACGGTTTTTATGAGTGGCATGCGCCCACCGGGGATTTTTCTGGCAAAACGCCGAAAATTCCCTACCACTTCAGGCTTGGTGAGGCGGAACCATTTGCTTTTGCTGGCTTATTTGACCGGTGGGCGCATCCGGTCACTGGCGAGATTTTGGAGACGGTGACTTTAGTGAATCATGAGGCTCCCCCTTGGATGGCTTGGTGCCACCACCGGGCTCCTACCGTGTTGGATGAAGAAAAATCGAATCGCTGGCTGAACCCGGAAGAGGATGTTCGAGGGAATTTAGCTAAATTTCTCGAGCCTTGGCCTACCCAGGGTTTTGAGTGGTTTCCGGTGAGCACGGTGGTGAATTCGGTGCGAAATGATGGGCCGGATTGCCTAGTGCAAGCCTCAGGGGTGGAAAAAGCGGGAGAAGGCGGCTTGAAGCAGGGGTTTCTTTTTTAGGGGAGCAATTCTGGGAAGCTTGGGACACATGGGCTGATTGGTTAAGCGGAATTTTGCGGGGAAATGGAGAAATCCAGAAAATGAAATCTATTTTTCTGAAACCTTAGTTTGTTATGGAAAAAATGTCCGATTTTGAGGGGCTTGGCGCAATCCACTGTTGTAGGAACTGAGGCTTGAGGAAAACTAACCTCTAGTCTTTGGCGTAAAGCAGCAAGGGATTGTCAATTTGTCCGCATTACTTCAACGGATTAGGGTGCCAGTTATGCCTAGCCAAGACTGGCCGATAGCCAGCCCGGCGGTATTGCTTGCAGCCATTTCGGTGGGGTGTGATTATTCGACGATGCTTGCCAACGGTGGTCCTTGCGACCCACGATTGACGCTGATGATTAGCCCTTTGAACATTCCGCAGGGGGAAAGCCCGCTTGGTTCGGCCTCTGCTTATTCAAAGGTGGTTGATTGGGTGCTGGAGATGTATGGTGCCAAGGGAGATGCCATTCCATCGAGCCTGATTGACTTGATTGGTCGGCCGGCGGCTTAGGAGCCCAAGATGAAAGCCTTGGCTAGGTCAGGGTGTGGGTTGAGCTGGCATTTCGGCAATGGGTTGGGCCCAATGATCGATATCAACTTCGAGAGCCCCGCCTGTTTGGCGGATGAGGTCGGCAAGCAGGACTGCGCGATCAAAATGAGCTTTTTCTAAATCTGCGAGTAGAGTTCCTGTGGATGTGAGCAGATCGCTCTCCTCAACACTGAGCATGCCACTGGTGAGAGCTTTGAACAGGCCCCTGGCCGTTTTGGCGTCGGTCTCGAAGTTGCCGATATCTGCCTGAAGTTCAACATAATCTTCATGAGTGACTCGCATTTGCAGCCTGAGTAGGTTGCGGGTCGACTCTTCGACGCTTCGGGCGCGGTCTGCCAGGGCGTTGGCACGAGCTACGCGCACGCGGCGCGGGCCTGCCAGGCTGGTTGGAGTTTCGAAACCCACCACCGAAGGCTTGAACTCGACACCGCGGTCGGGTGAAGGCAGGGGGGCAGTTTTGGTATCGGTGGCGGACGCGAAGGTGCCCACGAGGCCTCGGAGAGGGGCCAATTGGCGCTGGGCGCGGACTTCGAGTTCTGTGGCAGTGCGGCCGGCACGGATTTGGATGAGTTCGCCGGAATTTGAATCGAGGAGGTCAAGGAGCTCGTCGAGATTGAGTTTTGGGCCAGCCATGGGCAGGGAAGTGGCGCTTGGGATGGGCTGGTAACCGAGTGTGCCGAATCCGCCCATTTCCTCGCCCAATAGTGCGATGGACTGGCGCGCACCTGATTCGGCCTCATTGATTTTCTTCTTGATTTGCGAATGCTCGAAATGCAGTCTGGTGAGAATACGCTCGTTAGCCGTGGTCCATTCGAGCTGGCGAAACAATTTGCGGATAAGGGGCTCATTGGCAAGGTTAGGGCCTGCCAGACCGAAAAAGACATCCATGAAGGGGCGGCCCATGGTTTCTTCAAGCTTGTCCATCTTGATGACGGGCTCGAATAGGATGCCGATGCGTTTTTTCAGTAACAATGCGTTTTCAGTTCGACGGGCAGCTAGTTCGAGGGGATTGGCAATGTCGAGCACTCGTCTGGCATAGATGTAGGTGTAATAGGCCCGCCTTACGGAATAGAAGGTTTCCTCAACCTGTTGGGCCACGGCGGCATTAGCGCGGGTGAGCCCCAGGTTGGCTTGACTGATGCGGGCACCGAAGGCGGGTTGGACAGCACCAACTACTTTGAGCCGGTTGAGAAAGCGGGCGGTGATTTGGGCGGAATCGAGGCTAAAAAGTTCGGCATGAATGCGCGGTTGGTGCGTAAGGGCGGCCTCGAGGCATTCTTTGAGTGTGACGGACTGGGGTTTGTACCCCTGATAAGGAGGTTGC
The DNA here is from genome assembly GCA_903912515.1 of uncultured Planctomycetaceae bacterium. Classification (GTDB taxonomy): domain Bacteria; phylum Planctomycetota; class Planctomycetia; order Gemmatales; family Gemmataceae; genus UBA6894. The sequence continues at coordinate 1,404 of CAIWHS010000140.1, read as the reverse complement.
TCGGCAGGTGCATCCTGAGCCGACGCCGGGGCAACGGCCAGCCATGTTGTGGCAGCCATTAGACCAAAGTGCCACCAGCGCGAAAGCATTAGTAACTCCGGTGCCAACAAGAAGTGCAATCGATTGTGCATTCTCTTGAGGAAAAAAAATCACCCGGATGCATTTTGGGCACATCCGGGAGGAAGGTTTGCCGGTAAAACCAGCAAATTTGGAATTTTGGGCCTAACCCATAGGTGGGTTATGGGCTGACCTCGTAGTAGTAATCGAGGAAGCCGATCATCATTTCCTCCCAGGTCATGTCGCCCCAGCGGACCTCTTTGGAGGGGTCGGGGTTGAAGGGATTATTTTTGGAATTGTCGAAGTGGGCTAGACACTCGATTCGGGTACCGGCCGGAATGCGCATGGGGTTTTTGAGGTGGTAGCTTTCTTGCCAGTTGAAATCGTATTTAGGAACTCTCGCGACGCTTTCGGTTTTGCCCGATGCATCGCGCTTGAAGAACTCGAAGTCCTTTCCGCGCAGGTGCATATGTGGTGAGAAAGAGAGAATGACCGCATCTTTAGTGAACTGGCTGCCAGAGCGGACCTCATGGTTAGCGTCACCGGCGGGAATTTTAAGGCGTTGGTTGGGAATTGCCCGTGTGCGAACCTCGTGTTTTGGCGGGGTTTTGGTGGTTTTGATGCCGACCATTGAACGGTCGAGCACGGCTCGGCCGTTGGGTGTGTAGTGCATTTGGAAAAGCAACTGGGTGCCTTTGGGGATTTTTTTTGCCATGGTGGAGGGATAAACGACGGGTTCATCGCCTGGGACATAGGCGGTTAGCATGGGCCCGCCAAAACTGTCTCCCGAACCCCGCTGGCCCATAGGGAACCTTTGGCCGGGTGGAACCATGTAAACGATGATGTGGTGGATTTGAGCGCGTTCATCGGGCTTGGCCTCGACTGCGGTTACCCAGGTGTCTTCCTTGAAGGGTTCGCCTGCTGGGACATATTGGTAAGGCATGCCCATGAGGCCGTAGGCGAACTGGGCGGGGACCTTGACCTCAGTATTCATGGTCAGGATCTGGTCTGGTTCGCCTATGCGCCAGCCCTCGACAAATTTGCGAGGTGCTGGTTCTTCGGCGGGGTTACCTTTTGGGCAGTTGTCGTCGAGCCAGGCTAGGAGGTCTTTTTTTTCATCGTCGGTGAGGCGGCGATCATTGGAGAAGTGGCCACGGGGTGCGTCGGCATGCCAGGGTGGCATGCGGCCGTTATCGACCACTTCGCGGATCATGGGGGCCCAACCCAATGCATCTTCATGTTTGAGCAAGGAAAAGGGGCCTGCCTCTTCCGGGCGATGACATTCCTGACAACGGGCCTGCATGATTGCCGAGATGCGATTGGACCAGGTGATGGTACCCTTGGATT
>CAIWHS010000139.1 GCA_903912515.1 uncultured Planctomycetaceae bacterium | reverse complement strand
TATTGGTCAGGCTTGTGGCACCACCAAAGGTACCAAATTCCCCGTCACCCGAAATCAAAGCGTCAATCACAAACGGGCTCAAAGCGGTATCTGTCCTATCAACCGCCAAGCCCCCATTCTGGATCAAGATCACAGCCTTTGAGGCGATGGACCCACTCATGGTGGTTCCATCACCCAATATTACCCCGGTACCAACAATCGTGGTGGTGCCGTTGTAAGTATTATCCGCTGTCAGGATCAGATAGGCTCCATCCGGCCCGGTCACGGTCAAACTGTTGTCAAGCAAACCGTCATCAATCACACCCGAAACAGTCAGTTGACTGGTACCAACTAGGGAAATGGTACTGTCAGCAGTTAGAGTGATTGCCCCCGTTATCAGATTGTCGCCATCCAAAACCTGTAGGGCTCCATCATCACTGCCGACACCTTGGCCGGACAGACGGATGGCGTTTGCAACTGTAATCCCGCCACTCAATTGCAAAGTTGCAGTTGAGAAGACCGAAATCAAACCAAAGCCACCCGCATTGCTGTTGACCAATCGCAGGTTACCCTCGGTGGCATTAATCGCTCCCGAAAATAAATTGTTGCCACCAAGAACCAAGGTTCCAGCGCCACCTGTCGTCAAACCATAAATATTGCCACCATCAGCAATCACACCAGAAAGTGTCAACTCGCCAGACGAAGTCACCACCTCAATGTTCGAACCTAGGTCAATTGTGCCCGATAGGATGTTGTTACCAGCCACATTTAACAGGGCGCCACCACTACCCGGCCCGCTACCAGCAACCGTGAGATTATTGGCTACTGTCAAACCACCATTCAAAGCCAACTCAGCCCCTGTGCGAATATCAACGACACCCGACCCGGCACCAGTGCTGTTGGTCAGCAACAAAATACCGTTTTGCACATCCAATCCACCCGAAAAGGTTCCTGCCGCAGACAGAATCAGCGTTCCAGGCCCATTCAATACCAAACCATAACTTCCGCCCGATTCGGTCACTCCACCTGAAAGCTCAAGGCTGCTGCCCGTTTCTCGGACTATCCCTGTGTTGCCTGTCAGGGTGATTTTGCCTGTCAGTTTGTTGTTTCCCGAATAATTTTGCAGCGCACCATCCCCGGTCGGTCCGTTGCCAACAATCGAAATCGGGTTACCCACAGTCAGATTGCCAAATGTGGCATCAAAATTGATCGCGCTTCCACTCTTCACGGTCACAACACCCGTGCCAAAACCCGTGCCGCTGCTCAGCGATACGCCACTGTTACCATCAATTAATGTGGTCCCGTTGTAACTGCTGTTACCACTGACTGAATAATTGGCCCCGCTCAGGTAGCTCACCTGGCCCGACCCGCTGATACTGGCGACTACATCCAATGCGTTGTTTCGGGAAAACACTAACTGCCCGGCATTGCTGATAGATGTGGCGGGAAGGGCACCAGCCGCTTTTCCATTTCCAACAGTCAGCAAGGTACCGCTGGCTATGGTCACAGCACCGGCGAAGGTGTTGTTCCCAACCAGGGTCACCGAACCGCTTTGAAGCTCTAAGCTGCCACCCCCGCTAATCAATGCTGTTTGTGTTGTGGCGTCGGAGCGATTGAAGGCCAAAGTGCCATTTGCCACAATCGCGCCCGATGCCAAGCTCCCGGTCACACCACCATTGCCAAGGCGCAAGGTCGCACCGGCCACGATGTTGGTTGTGCCGGTGTAGGTGTTGGCATTCGTGCTCACAACCGTTCCGCTTCCACCCACCGTCAAGCCATAAACATTCACATTTTGGCTAACAACACCCGCCAATGTCAAAATTGTCCCCGATGCTGCGCCCACACTTGATCCGTCCGTCAGGGTCACAGCTCCCGTTAGGGTGTTGTTGGCACTTGCGTTCAATAGGGCCCCAATCCCACCAATTCCACTACCCGCCATTTTGATCGCATTTGAAATCGTGATTCCACCCTGAGCCGCCAAAGTGCTGCCGGACAAAATCGTGATCGTCCCTGTTCCTGCAGCAGTTCCATTCGCAAGATTCACCCGGGTGCCACTCAGCGCACCAATACTTGTGCCGCCAGAGTAACCATTGGCTTTGTTCAGCGTGTAGTCACCACCACCTAAAAACTCCACCAGACCCTTCCCGGAGATAGTGGTGTCAATGGTTTGATTGCCTAAGCGATTGAAGTCCAGTGTGCCATCGTTACTGATCGAGGTGGCCAACAAGCTTCCTGTAGACCCCCCATTACCCAGCCCCAATAGTGCCCCGCTGGCAATGGAAACACCGCCAGCGAATGAACTGTCCGCCGTCAACACAACAACACCAGTTGTCACCTTGAGGCTGCCTGCGCCTAATAGGTTCGCCGCCTCGACAAACGGGCTAGCAGGTAGGTCGTTGCGGTTGAATTCCAGCGTGCCACCAATGGTGATATTGGTCGATCCGACAGAGCCCGCTGCGCCCTTGTTGCCCAACACTAACGTCGCCCCAGCAAGAATACTGGTATCGCCGGTGTAGCTATTGTCCGATGAGAAACGAACCGAACCCGTTGCAACAGTCACCGAACCCGTACCACTGATCAAAGGCACAAAATTCAAAGCGACCACATCATTCCGATTGAAAACAATCGAACCGTTGTTCGTGACATCATTGGAAGCGATTAAACCCGTGGCCCCGCCATTGCCAAGCTGCATTGTGGTGCCAGAATCAATGATTGTGGCACCTTTGTAACTGTTGGTAGCAGTGGTCACAAAGGTTCCGCCACCTATTAGTGACAGCGAATAGGCACCACCTATTACCCCAGTGCTTATCAATTGCTGGTATGGAGCAATGCTGGTGTTGCCGGCCAAGGTAATCACACCACTCAAGGTGTTATTACCGAACTGGTTCAGAATGGCTCCTATGCCATTCACGCCAACTCCTTTAGCACTGATCAGATTGGCCACGCTTAAATTGCCATTTGCCCCATTCAAAGCCAAAGTTGCGCCATCCTGAACAGCAATTGGGCCCGTGCCAGCACCCTTGCTGTTGGACAGGGCCACCAAGCCAGAAGTGTTGTTCAGGGTCCCGCCAAAAGTGTTTGCTGCTGAAAAAGACAAAGCTCCCGCCTGGCCACCAGCATAACCCAGATGCGTGATCCCAAACAGTTTGCCACCATCGCTGATCACTCCATCCAAGCCCAGCGATGAACCGTCAACCGTGGTGATCAATGTCCCGGCATTGAGTGTGATCACACCACTTGCCGAGTTGAGGCCTCCACGGTTCTGTAAAGCTCCAAACCCGGATGGGCCACTTCCAGCCAATGCCAATGGGTTGGTCAGGGTTAAGCTGCCTGCCGTTCCGTCGAGGGCCAAGGCTCCACCACTGTCCACCGTGGCCAAACCACTACCTAGGGCGGTGGATCCACTCACCACCACCGTCGCTGAACCACTGATACTGGTCCCACCTGAGTAACTGTTGTCACTGGATAGGTTGTAGGTAGCCAAACCTCGGTAAGTCACCGAACCGTTACCACTGATGGCAACTTCCAGGCTGACCGAACCTGAGCGGTCATAAATCAGCGAACCATCATCCACTATGTCTGTCGAACCAATTGAACCTGTCGTTCCCCCATTGCCCAATTGCAGCGTGGCGCCGCTTGCAATGGTCACCGTTCCACTCACGGTGTTGTCGTTGTCCATGCGCACCGCGCCGGACAGCACATCCACAGGGCCGCTACCTGAAACGGTTGGGCTGAACACAAAGGGTGTGCCCACCGCATCGGTACGCATGAAAGTCAACAATCCATCATTCACAAAACTGGTCGAAGCCACCGAACCAGTCAATCCGCCATTACCAAGCTGCAAGGCTCCACCCTGTGTTTGGCTTGCACCCGTGTAGGTATTGGCCGCAGTCAGGATGACTGTTCCACCCAAATAAGACATCCCACGGGAATTACCACCATCACTGACAACGCCCCCAAGCGTCAAGGTTGTACCTGCTCCCGATGAAGCCGCGCTATCGCCATTCAAGATGATGTTACCGGTGACAGTATTGTTGCCACCCACACCCACAAGGGCTCCGGTGCCCAATGGGCCAAACCCTTCCAGATAAACTTGGTTACTAACGCTGATGCCACCTTCCAACACCAGGCCCGCTCCGTTTTCTACTAAAACCCCGCCCGTACTCGCCGCCGTCGCATTAGCCAAAATCACTGTTCCACCCTGCACATTGGTGGTGGAGCCATACGTGTTGGCGCCGCCCAGCCTAAGGGTGCCAGTGCCTAAATGGGTCAAACCCCACGGCCCACCAGATCGCCCAATCGATCCGCTCACATTAAGACTCGACCCATTCGCTGTGCTGTAAATTGTTCCGGCGCTTTGGCTAATAGCCCCAAAAAGCTCGTTTGCCCCGGAAATATTTTGGATCGCTCCCCCACCACCTACGCCACTGCCACCAACCGTGACCGCATTCGCCACACTAATACCGCCCTGAAGGCCCAGGCTGGCCCCCGACGATACAACAATCCCACCGTTACCAGCCGCCGTGCTGTTTGCCAAAACCAGCGATCCCGAAAGCACCGAAGTGCCACCCGAAAAGCTGCTGGCTCCGCTCAGGATTTGTTTGCCGGCACCCGAAATAGTCAGCGTACCCGCACCCTTCATGGCACCCGCAAATGTCGTCGTGCTCGAGGTATCCAGACGCAAGTTTTTGCCAGCATTGGCTAGCGTACCCGCACCACTCAGGCCGGCAATCGTGTCACTACCACCCAGTGTCAAAGTAGAACCCGAGGCCAAATCTATGGTTGTCAGGTTGGATATTTTGTCAGCACCCGTTGTGCTGAAAACACCACCCAAGGTGGCAATTCCTAAACCCAAGTCCAATTGGGCCATCTTCACCGAACCCGATGCCTGCAGATTGGCATTCGCATCGCTGGTGAAGGCTTGCAAGGTTCCGCTGCTTTCCAAAATCAGCGGGTTGGAATTGTCTCCTATCGCACCATTAATATCTAAAAATATATTCTTGCCTTTTAACTGCGGCGAAGCACTTGAACTCACTGTCAGGTTGCCGCCAGGAAAACTGCTCGATAGGTTGATGCTGCCCGCGCCTGTGTTCAGTGCCCCATACACCCGCATCGTTAGCCGGCTTGCCACTGCATTGAAGCTGCCGTTCCCGGCGCTCAAGTCCACCTTGCCACCCAACATCATCAGATTACTACCCGATCCAACCGTAGAATCGGTAATTCCCACATCTAACAACGAAACCGGGTTCAGTCCCGAGAAGGTGGCCACACTCTGGCTGCTCGAGCCAAAGTCCACCTTTAATTGATTCACATCATTACCCAAGACATCCAAATTGAATGTCGCATCAGTCGGGGTGGAACCGGCTGCCACCAACCCGCTGGGAAGGCCAGAGTAGTTCAACAAACCGGTGGACATCAGCACACGAAGCTGCGTTCCTGCCGTGGCACCATCCAACAAGGTGAACTGATCACCCGTGTCGGCATTCAGGCTCAACACGCCCGCACCGAAAAGAGCCACCGCCGGAGCAGTGCGGTCCTCCAATTTTTCCACCACGGGAAGAATACGAGTTTGGGAGGTTCGGGATTCCATCCCGTTTGCGCGCTGCCTGCTGCGAACACTCTTGGGCATAAACCAACCCATGGGTAAACCTCCGTCAGGCGCACCTAAATGCAATGCGCACAAATATATACCGCATCCCTATATTAACTCGTCATCCTAGACCACTCAAACTTTGCAAACTATCTATTCTTCTTAAAATTACTTACCTAATGCCTTCTACTTCTGACGAAAGTGACGGGTGGATGGTTTGCTCCACAGGCAATGACGAATTCCTTTTCCAGTTTGAACAAAAAACAGGCCCCCAGTTCCCTGGGAGCCTGTTTTTATAATTATATAAAAATATAACTTAAATTAGCGGCACAGACGGCGACGGCCACTCTCGCAACCGGTGTCGCAAGAAACTTCCTTGGTCACCGACACGGGAACGCACTCGTAGCCCATAACCTTGACCTGCTTCTCTTCAACAACTTTCTTGCAAGTGGTCACTTCGACCATCTTCTTTTCCGGAACCTTCACGCAACGGGTCACAGTTGCGGTGCTGGTTTCCTTAACCATGTTGGGAACCCATACCTTTTGGCTGCGAACCACTGGCTCACAAACCCTCTCGCACTTGGTTACGCAGTTGCCACAGGCGTCAACGGTGGTCACGGGAACGCGATGACTGCGCGTGCGAACAACCACGTCTTGGCATTCAAAATGACCCTTGTCCACGCACTTGGTAACAGGAACCTGCTCTGTCACTTTCTTGGTGGTGTAGGTGGTTACTTCTTTGGTTTCCTTCACAGGAACCGACTTCACTTCGCGTACAGTCACGGTTTTTTCAACCGGAACCTTCTTGTATTCGGTAACCGTCACCAACTTAGTAGCTGGTGCAGAAGCCACCACAGGCGCGGTCTCGCAGCCGGTGTCACAGGCCTTTTTTTTGCCAAAAGCGCTGGCATTGCCAATAAAAACAGCGCCAGCAACCAAAGCCAAAGCCCAACCAGTCATTTTCCTAACGAACATTTTCTAACTCCTTGAAGAGAGGGGGACAGTCGCCCTTATTGCCCACACAACCGTTACAACCGGCAAATTTGGGCACATGGTTAATCTACGGGCAAAGTCCTTCCTCAGCAAGCTTTTAGGGTCAAATAGCCTGAACGCTTTCCATGCTATAGCTAAGCTGAGCCTTATTAAAATATAAGATATCTAGGAAAGATAAGTAAGATTTAACGCCACAGCCACAGCATCGACTCGGGCAAAATTGCACCTCCATGCTTGCCGCTGTGGCCACCCACCCCCATTTCGAAACGATAGTCATACTGTGCAAATCGCAATGCTGCCGCCATTTGTTGGTTGGCCAAAGGCCAGTGCCCATGCTGGTTGTCCAAATCATTGGCCCCCGCCTGTAAAAACACCCGAATTGGCTTCTTCTCCGCCTTGCGAATTAGACCCGGATACACATCTCCACCGCGAATGTTCGTGAAACTTCCCACATGGCTCAACACCTTGCTGAACAAGTCTGGCCGCTGCCAAGCTGCAGTAAACGCGCATATTCCCCCTGAACTGATGCCGCAAATACCCCTTCCGGCCGCATCGGTGCGCAGGCTGGCTTTTGCCTCACCAGCCTTCTCCACAGCCAAAGGCAACATCTCTTTTTCCAAAAACTCTGCATACTGCGGCGAAAGGGTGTCATACTCAAAGCTCCGGTTGCTGCGCGCCTTGCCGTCCTGGCCCTTGTCCTCAAAAACCCCGGGATTGATGAATATCGCCGCCATCGGCGGGATTTTCTTTTGGTGAATCAGGTTGTCAAACACCACCGGAACCCGGTAATCCCCATTCTTTTGCTGGTACCACTCTCCGTCTTGAAACACCATCAGGCAAAGGGGCCCGGCCTTGTCCGCATCCGCTGGCAAATACATCCACCAAGTGCGCGTTGTTCCCGCAAAAACCTTGCTCTTATGCTCGTGCTTGGTCACCGTGCCTTGGGGCACTCCCTCCTGAACCAACGAATCTTTCGCGTGGGTATAGGGCTCGGGTTTGTTCTGAAACATAATGGCGCAGGCAGTCGCCAAGGCCAATGAGGAAAGAGCTGACATTCAATTCTCCAAAATTGCTGAAAATCACGGAAAGCCAAAGGCTCGCCTGAAAAATGGGAAAGTTTGGTCGGGCTTCAGACTAACCCAGATAGTGCCAAAGACAAGTTTTCACAGGTCATTTCCTAACGATAAATCCAGCGCCAGCTGCAATTCCTCGAAATCGTTCTCCCCCAAACTCCAAGCCCGCACCTCAGGAACTTCACCCGCCAGGGAAATAATCAAATCCGCCACCCCATCAGCCCAACGCCATGCTAGATCGATTCGACTGGGAATCGCTTGGCTATCGGGATGAGAATGGTAAATCCCCACCACATCCAACCCCCTGTGCTCCACCAACCTCAGGGCCGAAAGCAAGCTCTGCGGTTCCGATCTGAACCGCGTGGCACTCTTTAATTCATTCACCAGCGGAAATACCTCCGCCGCTTCCCAGCCCCACCCATGCCTCTTGCCAGCCAAAAGCCCGCAACACTCATTCGGGCACTCTTCAAGAGCCTGCCTAACCATGGTTTGGCGAAGACTTTGCGACAACACAAACCTGAGTGCCTTGGCCAGCCCCCGCCCTGTCATCTATCCTTCCCCCTGTGGGTTCAGCGACAGGTCTGCCGGAATCAGTGTGATCCGGCCTGCCTGGAGATCCTTTTCACCCCAGGGACAGACACAAGCGCATGGCTACCAATTCTCAAGATACCAAGGGAAATAAAACCGGCTCCAAAGGCAAGGTCGTCCTTGCTTACTCCGGCGGCCTGGACACCTCCGTCATGGTGCCCTGGATCAAAGAAAAATACGACCTTGATGTTGTCACCTTCACCGTCGATCTGGGTGAAGTCCGCGACCTCGACCGCGTCAAGCAAAAAGCCTTGGCCACAGGCGCTGTCGACGCTGTCACCATGGATGCCCGTGCCCTCTTCGTCGACCACTTCGTTTTCCCCGCCCTCATGGCAGGCGCGCTTTACGAGGGTAAATACCCCCTCGCTACCGCCCTCGGCCGACCACTTATCGCCAAACTGATGGTCGATGCTGCCCGTGAGCATGGTGCCGTCGCGGTTGCCCATGGTTGCACGGGTAAAGGGAACGATCAGGTCCGGTTCGATGTCACCTTCCAGACACTCGCTCCTGATCTCAAGGTCATCGCCCCGATCCGCGAATGGAAAATGACCCGCGACGAGGCCCTCGAATACGCCACCAAGAACAACATCCCCGTCGAAGCCACGGTGAAAAGCCCCTACAGCCTCGATATCAACCTCTTCGGTCGCTCCTGCGAGGCTGGCGTTCTTGAAGATCCATGGACCGAGCCGCCCGAAGAAGCCTTCGGCTGGACCGTCAGCCCCGCCAAAGCCCCTGACAAACCCGCTGAAATCATCATCGATTTCGAAGGGGGCAGACCTACCGCACTCGACGGCCAGCCCATCGATGGCGTCGCCCTCCTCGAAACCCTCAACAAGCTGGGTGGCGAGCACGGTGTTGGCCGAATCGACCATGTCGAAAATCGGCTCGTCGGAATCAAGTCCCGCGAGCTTTACGAGGCCCCGGCCGCCGTTATTCTCCACCTCGCCCACCGCGAACTCGAATCCATCTGCCTCAGCAAGCAGGCCCAACGCTTCAAAACCATGGTTTCCCAAGAATACGCCGACATGGTCTACAACGGACTTTGGTTCAGTGGCTTCCATCAAGACTTGGCAGCCTTCGTGGCCAGCAACCAACGCTTCGTGGGTGGCCAGGTCCGCCTCAAGCTCTTTAAAGGGCAAGCGATAGTTGTCGGTCGAAAAAGCGAACACAGCCTCTACAGCCACAAACTCGCCACCTACGAACGAGGTGACCAATTTGACCATGAGGCCGCCAAAGGCTTCATCCGTCTTTGGGGTCTTAGCCAGCAAACGCAGGCCCAAAGGCAGTTGCTCAAAGACGGTCGCAGCTTTGACCTTCCCGGTCTTACCGGCCCAAAATAACCAAATGGGGCATCTGGGAGATTTAATTTGACCAGATAATTCCTGCCATGCCCTTGTCCAAAGGGCCCTCTTTGGCCGATAATGCTTATCCCGGCGGACTTTTGTCTCCGGGATATTTTATTTTCCGTTCAGATCTGGAGCCAGTTGATCGTCATGCAGAAAGAGTCCTTCACCATTCGCGAACTTGCCGCGTTTCTCCAACGCGACACCCGCATGGTGGAAAAACTGGCTTTGCAAGGCGACCTAGCCGGCAGGAAGGTCGGCGGGGAATGGCGCTTTGCACGCGCCGAAATCACCCGCTGGCTCGAGTCAAACCTCCCAGGCTATTCCGACAAGGAACTCAGCCGAATGGAGGTCGATAGCCTCTCTTTCACCGAAGCTGTCCAGGCCGCTGTCGATTCGTCCGAGGCAGGCTTTGGCGAACCCCGCTCCTTGCTTTCAAAACTCCTACCTCCCGCATGCGTCAGCCTCAACATGCGTGCCGGAACCCAATCTTCTGTCTTGCGCGAACTGGCAGCTTTGGCAGAGCAATCTTGGCAGGTTTGGGACCCCGTCGCCCTGCTCGACAGCCTTCGCGAACGCGAAGAACGCGGTAGCACCGCCCAAACCGGCGGTATTGCCATCCCACACCCCACCCGCCGCCTCAAAGCCGAGCTGGGTGAATCAGTCTTGGCATTCGCCCGCCTAGCTTCCCCAATTCAATTCGGCTCACCCGACAACCAGCCAACCGATCTTTTCTTCATGGTTGCTTGCCGAGACGACGCCACCCATCTCCAAGTCCTTACCCGCATTGCCCGCCTCATTCGCTTGGATGGTTTCCTCGAAACCATCCGCTCCTTTGACTCACCACTGGACTTTTGCCATTACATGCAAGAAGCCGAGGCTAGTCTGCCACCGGCCCTAGGGGCCTAAGCCCAAAGGCTCCTCCCATGACCGAGCCAAATCCCATCGACACGCTGGCTTCCCGCGTTGTGGCTCGTGCTATGCCCATGACAATAGTTGTTGCCGGAGGCGCCTCAGGTGCGATAGCTGCGCTTCTACGCCAGCCCGGGGCCTCGCGCACTTTGCTCGATGCCCAAATCCCCTACTCCCAACAAGCCTTGGCAACTTATCTGGGCCATCTCCCCCAGTCGATTTGCTCTCCTGACACAGCCCGACTGCTGGCCTGGCGCGCTTGGACCAACGCCCGTCAACTGGCAAACATAGACCAAAAAAGTAACTGCTTTGGAGTGTCCTGCACCGCCGCTTTAGCAACCCAACCAGCCAGACGCGGGGCCGACAGGGCCCATTTCGCGCTTTGTGATGGTCTGGTCTCCCAAGTTTTTACCCTCGAATTGGGCCGTGGGGGCGAACGGGCCACGCAAGAGGACCATGTCTCAACCCATTTGCTGCAACTTTTGCTCAATCAGCCCGATCAAAATCTGCAAAAACAGCCTGATTCCACACCTGATGCCCTGGGCGAGGTCTTGGCGGGAAATCGCCTCTGGTGCCATGTCCATGCCAATGGACGCATCAGCGATTCTCCAGCCCCGGGCCTTGTTATTTCCGGCTCTTTCAACCCCCTCCACGCTGGCCATGTCCGGCTGGCCCGAGTGGCCCAAAAGCGAACCGGACTCCAGGCGGTTTTTGAACTAACTCTCACTAACGCCGATAAACCCGACCTCACCGGCAGCCAACTCCTGCCCCGCATGCAGCCTTTTGGCCGCCTCGCTGCTGTTGTCATCAGCCGAATAAGCACTTTTGAAGCCAAAGCCATGGCTTGGCCCGGAGCCACCTTCGTCGTGGGCATCGATACCGCACTCCGGGTGGTCGATCCTCGCTTTTACGGCTCCAATCGCGCCAATATGGCCAAAGCCCTAGAAAATCTTAGAAACTCGGGATGCCGTTTCCTCGTGGCCGGCCGCGCCACCGAGAACGGAAACTTCCGAACCATCACAGATTTGCCCAACCTTTCGGATATTCCCGGGGCCAAAGAGCTTTTCGAGGGCATTCCTGAAGAAGAATTCAGGCTCGACCTTTCCAGTACAACCATTAGGGAAGGTTTGAAAAATCCCGTACCCCCAGATTTGGCTAGTTAAACCACCTGGCCCGCCCATTGATACAATTCTGGTTGAGGATTGGGCAACTGATCGGAACCCAAAACGGGTATGCCTTGGAAATGGTCCTTCGGTCATACATGACAATACTTCGCTGGTTGGAAATCTCGGGCAATTGATCAGGCCTGCTGAACCACAAATGCGAACTTGTTGAGCGATTGCTATCGGAGTCTGGCATGGCGGATTGGCAGCGAACCCACACCTGCGGCGATATTCGGGCAAACCATGAGGGGTCACGCGTCACCCTCAACGGCTGGGTCAATACCTCCCGCGCTTACAATTCCCAAGTCTTCATCGACTTGCGCGACCGCTACGGCGTCACCCAGATTGTTTTCGAGGCCACCTCCGGAACCGATGCTCCAGGGCCGCTCTTCAAAAAAGCGAACGAGGCCGGCCGAGAGTGGTGTCTCTCCATCAGCGGCCTAGTCCGCAAGCGCCTGCCAGGCAAGGAAAACACCGAACTCGCCACTGGAGCCGTTGAAGTTCTGGCAGAATCGATCGAGGTCCTCAACTCCAGCCCAACCCCTCCATTCGAGGTGACCGAGTTTCCAGGCGAGGAACTTGCGGGTGAGGAAATCCGCCTCGGCAGCCGCTGGCTCGACCTCCGTCGCGCAAGCCTGCAAAAATCACTGATGCTCCGCCACGCCATGACCTCTGGCATCAGGCGTTATCTGGATAAACGCGGCTTTGTCGATGTGGAAACACCACTACTTGGGCGCAGCACGCCCGAAGGTGCCCGCGACTACCTCGTACCCAGCCGTGTACACCCTGGTAGCTGGTATGCGTTGCCCCAGTCGCCCCAACTCTACAAGCAACTCCTCATGGTTGCCGGGTTCGACCGTTACTACCAGGTTGCCCGTTGCCTCCGCGACGAGGACCTTCGCGCTGATCGCCAGCCGGAATTCACCCAACTGGATCTCGAAATGGCCTTCGTCGATCAAGACGATGTCCTAAGCCTTATCGAGGGCCTCATCGTCGAGGTCTTCCGCGAGACACTTGGCGTTGAAATATCTGTGCCACTCGCTCGCATGCCCTACTACGAGGCCATGAGCCGCTTTGGCTCGGACAAGCCCGACCTTCGCTTCGGCCTCGAAATCACCGACCTCTCCGAATGGGCCAAAACCACCAGCTTCAAGGTCTTCAGCGAGGCCGTCGAAGCCGGTGGTGCGGTCAGGGCAATCAATGTTGTCGGGGCTGCTTCCCGCTTCTCCAACACCGAACTCAAGCCCGGCGGCAAACTCTCTGAAATGATCACCCGCGCGGGTGGTAAGGGCCTGGCATGGCTCAAGGTAGAAGAGAGCAAGCTAACAGGTGGCATCGAGAAATTCCTCGGCGAGCAGGCCTTGGCCTCCTTGCCCGGCCTGATGGCTGCCCGCCCGGGCGACCTCCTGCTTTTTGTTGCCGACGAGCCAATGAAGTCCGCCGAGTTACTCGGCGACCTCCGGGTCCATCTCGCCAACCAGCTTGGCCTCCTCGCTGGCAAGGAGCGCGATTTCAAACCCCTGTGGGTGGTCGATTTCCCCGCCTTTGGTTTCGACAAGGAAGGCAACCGTTGGGTCAGCAACCACCATCCATTCACCTCGCCTCGCGTGGAAGACCTTTCCCTGCTCGAGACCGATCCAGGCAAGGTCAAGGCGCGGGCCTATGATTTGGTCATCAACGGTTACGAATGCGGCGGTGGTAGCATCCGCATCCACTCCAGCGAGGTGCAAGCGCGGGTGTTCAAGGTTCTGGGCCTCGAGCCCGAGCAGGCCCGCGAAAAATTTGGCTTCCTGCTCGACGCCCTCAAGGTCGGCGCGCCACCCCATGGCGGCGTCGCCCTCGGACTCGACCGCTTGGCCATGCTCCTGGTCGGCACCCCAAACATTCGTGATGTCATCGCCTTCCCCAAGAATCAACGCGCCCGCGACCTCATGACCGGCGCCCCATCCCCTGTCGAACCCAGGCAGTTGAAGGAGCTGGGCTTATGAGCGCCCACCCCGAGGTCGATGCCGCAACCATCCAGCCACAACCCATGCGGATCCTCTTGGTTGAGGATGATCCGCTTATCGGCAAGGCCGTCGCACGCGGACTTGAAGACGCGAGCCACTCTTGCACCTGGAGCAAGAATGGCCGCTCCGGCTTAGAGGAGGCCCTTAGCCAAAGGCACGACGCCATCGTGCTCGACCTCATGCTCCCTGAAATTGCCGGCCTCGATGTCCTTCGCCAAATGCGAGCCAAGGGTGTCAAAACCCCGGTGGTGGTGCTCACCGCCCTGGGATCGGTCGATGATCGCGTCGCCGGCCTCCGCGAGGGTGCCGACGATTACCTCGTTAAGCCTTTCGCCTTCCCTGAACTTCTGGCCCGCCTCGAGGCTGTCCGCCGTCGCAGTGCCGACCGACCAGCACCCACCCTGATAGTTGGCCAGATCAACCTGGATCTCACCAACCGCCGCGTTACCTGCTCAGGCAACCATGTTGAACTCACCCCCACAGAGTTCAGCCTCCTCGAGATCCTCATGCGAAACGCCGGCCAAGTTGTCACCCGCAAAATGCTGTGCGAACACCTCTGGGAAGGCGAGTGGGAAGGCGTCACCAATGTCATCGAGGTCCATGTCAACCGCCTCCGTAACAAATTGGCCCAAGCCGGCACAGACGGCCTCATCCAAACCATTCGCGGTCGTGGCTACGCTCTCAAAGCCCTTTGATCTATGCCCATGCCTGGATCACTCATTCGACTGACACGCTCTCTCCGCTTTCAGCTCGCCTTCTGGAATGCCGGTGTGCTGGTTGTCCTCATGGCCGGACTGTTGACCCTTCTTTACCTCGGCACTGGCCTCCTCCTGCAACGCGAACTCGATGAGGTCCTCCAGGAAGACTGCCGCGAACTCGAACTGTTGACCATTTCCAATCCCGCCCAAATCGACCTTGATATTGAATTGAAGCGCAAGGCCACCAGCCACGAAGCACAGCAATGGTTCGCTCAAATCTGGCGCGGTGGCACCCTGCTGGCCACCGCAGGCAACCCTCCCCTAGGGGCGGCTCTTGGCTTGGAAGACCAGCCCGATGGTCGGGGCGAACTGATGGGCTTTCGCCTGGTGCAACAAACTACCGGCAATCTCCGCATCCGCGTCGGCTCAAGCCTCGACTTCCTCTCCGAAGACCTCACCCGCATTCAGCGCCTTTTCTTTGGCAGTGGTCTGGCTGTGGCGGTTGTCTCACCGCTGGTGGGTTGGTTCCTTGCAGCCCGGGCAATGGGCCCGGTCTCGGATATGCTCAGCACCGCCCGTAGGCTCGATGCCGCAAGCCTCGAGGAACGCTTGCCAGTTCGCGGCATCGGCGACGAACTCGACCGCCTTGCTTTCACCATCAATCAAATGCTCGACCGGTTGGCCGCCTACACTTCCAGCCAGCGCGATTTCGTGGCCAATGCCGCCCACGAGTTGCGCTCCCCACTGGCAGCCGTACGCGCCCTACTCGAGGTCACCCTCAACAAAGACCGCCCTGTCGAAGAATACCGCGAACTCATGCAAGACCTGCTCGAGCAGGTCGAATCGCTAGCTGGGCTAGTCAACAGCCTACTCCTTCTGGCAGAAGGCGATGCCGGAAGGCTGTATCGCCAGGGTTCATCAGCCAGGCTCGACCGCGTCCTCGAACGGGCGGTAGAAATGTTCAGACCAGTCGCCGAACAGAAAAATATCACCCTCCAACTCATCCCGCCCCCCCCTGCCACGGTCTTAGGTGATCCGGCAAAAATCAGACAAATTTTAAGCAACTTGCTCGATAACGCCCTCAAATTCACGCCTGCGGGCGGCCGCATTGACTGCAATCTGGTTCTCGATGACCCAGTACATCCCGCATGGGCAAAATTATCCGTGGCCGATACTGGCCCGGGCGTTCCTAATGAATATTTGGAAAAGGTTTTCGACCGGTTCAACCGTAGCGATCCAGCCCACCAGCCCATGCAGCCCAAAACAGGCACCGGACTGGGCCTCAGCATCTGCCGGGCAATCGTCAAGGCTCTGGGAGGCACCATCCACATGGAAAACCGCCCAACCGGTGGCGCGCTGCTCGTCGTCAAATTGCCCTGTGCCTAAAACTAGCTAAAAACCAATGAATTAGTCTTCTAAATAACACCAAAGTTTCACCATTGCCCTGGCCTTCGTTGACACCTTTAAAAAGCCTTGGCCCCTTGATGGACTAATTGCAAACTTTGGGTACCTAGTTTTTTTACCCTCGGTCAAAGGGTAATCTTGGCAATATTACCGTCAAATGGCCTTAAACCATGCTCACAATTAGTTGGGGTAAATCGACTGGGCAAGCCTCGTGAATTTGCCTTAATTAAGGCCTTATTTAATGGCTTTTATTCTTCCATTTAGTTTGCATGATCCCGTCCTGCCCTTGGGCACCATTCAAATTCCTATTTTCAGGACCAAGAACAATCCTGACTTTGTTGCAATTTTTCATTGGGCAACCTGAAGAAACCTTCAATTTTCCAATTCCTTTCCATGTTGTAATCCGGCTGTAGTTGCTCCCGGCCAATCAGGTTGGAAGAATTTAAATACGCAATTGCCAAGCAACAAGTTCAGGCCACTACTGCGGGTAAAAGGTCCCGGCCTGAACCAAAAATAGTATTCCGCAAGGAACTCACTCATGCGATCAAGCGCTTTTTTGGCATTGGCTCTCTGCCTGATCAACACCTCCCTAGGCAAAGCGGATGTCTTTTTCTTGCAATTTGGCAAGGTCGATGGGGCCAAACGCCAAGTTGAGGTGATTGCCGACCCGGCAACCGGTTCCACCGACCCGACCCGCTTGGCCGATATCGGCAACTTGCAAGCATGGTCGAAGACAGATCCACGCAAGCCGGCTGTTCCGCTTCCCCTCCGTTTTAGAGCCAACCATCTGCTGGGCGAGGTGCCCCTGGGATCCGAAGCCCCCAACCTTCCGGTCTCTGTCGCCGTGGTCCACCGCCACCGCGATGGGGATGGCCGTCTGCACAGCCTCTATGTCAAATCGATGCGCGGCAACCCCGATGCGCTGAACCAGTTCTTGCCAATCCCGGAACTGGGCATGGAAATCATGCCTCTATTCAACGAAAATGGCTCTATCACCCTGCACCTTCTACGCAATGGCAAGCCACTGCCCGATGTCGACATCTCGATCCGCGACCCTGAGGGCAAAGCCCAAGGAACTCAAACTGAATTCGCACTGAAGACAAACCCCGAAGGCATGGCCGAGTGGACCCCCACCCACGATGGAACTTTCCAGGTCTTTGCCCGTATGGAAAGCGATACCTCTGAAGAGGCTATTCTCACCCTTGTCTATCCGTTGGAAGATTCGGGAACCCGGGTCCTGCTGCACAAAATCGCTGTTGCCGCCAAGCAAAACCTGATGGGCCCCTTGGTGCTTTTCTTCTTTCTAGGACTGATCTCCAAGCTCATTAAAAGTGACATCAAGTTTCCAGCCGAAGGCTACCAGTTGATTGTTGTCTATCTCTTGCTGGCCATTGGCTACGAGGGTGGCCATGATCTGAGGGGCGAATCCAGCCTCGTCCATTGCATCGTTCCATTTGCGACAGGCTTTATTACCAACACGCTGGTTTGTATGCTCGCAGTCTTCGTATTGCTCAAATTTCTCAGACTGGATAGCCCCAACGCCTGCGCTTTGGGCGCACTTTACGGCTCTGATAGTGCCGGCCTTTTCGCTGTCTCCATGGCACTCGTCAACAGTTTCCAACTACCCAAGGACGGCTACATGGCCGCTATGCTTGCTGTCATGGAGATTCCCGGCGTCTTGGTTGGCATCATGCTCTTCCGTGCCCTCACCCGGAAGTCCTCAAAAGCCGAACTTTTAGCTGACCTGGAAATCGCTGAAAAAGAGTCCGGAATCGACCTCGATTCGCCCCGTAGCGGCGAGCAGGTCAGCGTGATCCGCCGGGCACTTATGCCAAACCCACGCACAGTCAAAGCTCATGGCCAGAAAACGGGAAATCAATCTGGTCACAGCGATAGCATGGTCGCCATTCTCTTCAATGAACTCAAGTCCCCGGGAATCTATCTGCTGCTCGGTGGAATTCTGGTCGGTTTTTTGACCGTTCCCAGCGAATACGAGCGTACACGCCCGTTCTTTGATCTTCCCTTCCGCGGCGTGATGTGCCTCTTCCTTTTTGAAAACGGCATGAAGGCCGGGGAACAACTCACCTCTCTAGGCAAGGGTTTTTGGAGGCTGGCCATCTTTGGCGCCCTGTTCCCGTTAACCATGGGAATTTTTGGCATCTTCATTGCCAAAATAATTGGCATGGAAATGGGCAGTGCCATCCTGTTTGCCGCACTTGTCTCCGCTCCCAGCAACATCGCCGCACCAGCCGCCATGCGCATGGTAATTCCCGAGGCTAACCCCTCCATTTATTTCACCACAGGATTGGGTATCAGCTTCCCTTTCCTGGTGGTGTTTGGGGTGCCCATCTTTTACCTGGTCACCCAGTGGATTTATTGACATTGCCCTGACCCATCAATGGGGTTTCATTTCCCGCCGGAAATATCATCCCATGACGATTTTCTTTCCGCCGAGTTTCCCGTAACTGGGCCTTGAGATGTTTGTCATCTAGATGGCTCAACCGATTCAGAGCACCGATTATGGATTTTCCGAAAGTTTGGCCCCGAAAAACTGGAAATCCTTAAAAGAAACGCTTTTTCTTTCCTCGTTGTAATCAGCCTTCGGTTGTCTTCAACCTAAACGAAATGAAAAATGAACTTAAACCTGCCTTCTTTAGAACTTGGTTCCATGAATTCCACAACAGACCACCAAAACACCAAAAGTTCCGCGCCGCCTACAGTTTCTGTGCTGGCAGAACTGCTCGATCACCTCGCCCATCATTTGCCCGACCAAGGGCCGATTGAGGTGTTCATCCACCACAACACGCTCCATTCGTTCGAGGACCTGCCCTTTCACCAAGCAGTTAACAAAGCGGGCACCTTCTATTCTGCAAAAGGTTACCTGCAGGAACACGAGTACAAACGGCTTTATGATAGCCAAAAGATCTCACCGCGTGATCTGGCCGAGGCCCGCCAGCGGCTAGGCTGGTACCCAGAAGATTGTCAGTTGCCGGGTTGTTTGACAACCAGTCGACTCGAACAGGCTTATCTTGATCATCCGGCGCCACAAATATCCTCGCAAAGCAGGAAATGGTGGCTCGAAAAACGACATCCCAAGGGAAAAGCCGCCTTGGCGTTATGGCAAGAAACCCTCAACCTCCCCTGGCCCGAAGATACCAACTTTAGAAACTTAGAATTTCTCACTTTGGCCGAAATGGCGCAGTTAGCCAGGGGGCAATCTTTAGCAGCCACCACCCGTGCTTGCTTGGTGCCCGCCTGCTCGGTCTACCTTGACCGTGGCATGAGCGAGAATCCGACAAACATCCAAGACCGTTTTTGGCCTTTTCTTCTGGCCCGATTCACCCAAGGCGGATTTTCAGACAACTTTGGCGATTCCCTCGCTATGGATTCCCGGCAACGGGCCAACAAGGGACAAGATCCCGCCAGCGCTGTCCTCGAACTGATTGACGCCCCAGATGCGCAAACTCTGGAAGCCGCTTTGAAGGCAACTCTCTGCCGACACCCCGGCTGGGCCGGCATGTTCCACCGGCTCGAATGCCATCCCGAGGACCGCCCACACACCGACATGCCCGTCAAGCTGATCGACTTTCTGGCAGGCCTCCTCTTGGTCGAATACCACTTGGCCCGTAACTGGCTTGTTACCGAAAAACACGTGCCACCCCAAGCCGCCGACAGCCCGGCCAAACTCCGGACCATCTTAGAACCCATCGTTCGCTCCATACCCACTGCCCCTTCCCGGGAGCAGCATGCTTGGCAACTTGCCTGCGCCCTCTCACTGCCAGAACCGATGCTCATCGATACTGAATGTCTCAGTTCCGCTCCCCACACCGCAAAGGCCCGGCTAGTTCGAGCGGCTGTGGATTTCGCTCCCAACCTTAGAAAAGCGTTGTGGCAAGAGGCGCTTGAATCGAACCTTCGCTCACAAGTACTTGCCGCTCTTACCCTTCGCAAACCCGGCGGGCCGGCATCCGATATTGGTGGTTGCCCTGCCGAACGGCCCGAACTCGATGTAATGACTTGTATCGATGAGCGCGAAGAGTCCCTGAGGCGAATCCTCGAGGAGCAATTCTCGTCGGTACGCACATGGGGCGCTCCCGGTTTTTTCGGCCTGCCCGTCGCTTGGTTGGATGAAATCACCCCAGGCGGCAGGACCTTGGCCCCCCTTGGAGTCCGGGCCGCCCATATAGTTCGCGAACGGCCCACCTGCGAACGCACCGCGCTCATCCAAAAAAGAAACGCCTCAATGACCCGGGTAGCCCGCTTGGCGGAAACCAACCTGCGTCACCGTTTCCTCGGTGCGGTTGCAGGCACTTTGGGTGCGCTGGCAACATTTCCCATGATGGTTGCCGGCCTGTTTATCCCCAGGTGGAGGCTGTTATTCAAACTGTTGGTCGAGCGTTTTACCACCCAAGGTGCCAGCAGCAAAATTGACCTCTCCGTGAATGACGACCTCGACGGGGTGCAAGCTTTCACAGTTGCAGAGCAGGCCAATCGCGTCCAAAACCTTTTGCGTACCATCGGCATGACCGGCAACATGGCTCAACTCATAGTCGTTCTCGGGCACGGGTCCAGCAGTGCCAACAACCCGCACAAATCAGCCTACGATTGTGGCGCCTGTGGTGGCCACGAGGGTTACAATAACGCTCGCCTGTTGGCAGTGCTCGCAAATTGCCCAGCCGTTCGGTCCGAACTCGCCAAACGCGGCCTGATCATTCCAAAAGACACTTGGGTCCTTGGCGCGGCGCACGACACCAGCTCCGACCGGATCACTTTCATCGATACCGAGCAGGTGCCCGAAACGCACACCGGCCTGATGGTTAATGCAAAGCATATGCTCGATCAGGCAGCCATGTCCAACGCCGCCGAACGCTGCAGGCGTTTTGCCACCATCCGGCCCGGCTCGGCACCCGCCAAAGCTCTGGCCCATGTGATGGAACGATCAGTCGATCCCGCCCAACCTCGTCCCGAATTGGGTCATGCTACTAATGCGATGGCCTTTATAGGCAGACGCTCCCGCACCCGTGGACTGTTTCTCGACCGCCGTTGCTTTCTTGTTTCTTACGACGCCTGGCAAGACGAAAATGGTGCAGTTATTACCGCCATCCTCTCTGCCATCACTCCCGTTTGCGTGGGCATCAATCTCGAATACTACTTCTCTCGGGTCGATCCTGTTCAGTATGGCTCAGGCACCAAGTTGCCTCACAATCCGGTCAGCCTTGTGGGCGTCATGGAAGGCGCCTGCGGGGACCTCCGCACCGGTCTTCCTCGCCAAATGGTCGAAATCCACACGCCGGTCCGCCTGCTTATGATGGTGGAGGCTCCTTTAGAACGTTTGATTGCCGCTGCCCGGGCCAATCCCGATGTGGCCCGCAAGATCGAACACCAGTGGTTTAACCTCGTTGCCATTGATCCAGCCTCCACCAGACAATGGCGCATAAACCCCGATTGGTCTGCCATCGAAATTTTGCATTCGTCAAACGATTTGGCGGCCGTTCCGATCGCTCCAGATTCCCGCACCTGCCACCGCGCTGGCAGAGATGATCTACCCATCGCTTGGATCGGCTCCCCCAACCCCGAAAACGGGGTATAAATATGCACGAATTGACTTCACTCAAGGGAGGCCTCTCCCTCTGGCTTGCCTTGGTGGTGTTCGGGCCCCTTGCCTGCGGCTTGGTGCTAGCGTTGGTCTTGGCATTTCGCAGGTCTACTGAACGGTGGGAACCTCCGGTTGCCTGGATCTGCCAGACAGCGCTATTCACCTCCATGCTTGCCTTGGCCTTTGTGGCTGGCCATTGGTTTTTTTCAGGACAGCCATCGGTGGATGTTCCGCTCAATCCCATGCTGGTTGAACAGGATCACGAAGATAGCCTAACAGTGTGGCGCCTTGATGGCACAGCCCTTCTTTTTGGTCTGCTATCTTCATCCATGGCTCTTGGTTCTTTGCGCTTCGCGCAGACCTACCTTCACCGTGAGCCGTCGTTCAGCCGTTTCTTCATGGTTGCCAGCCTATTTGCCGGCTCCATGCTTGGCCTCATTTTTTCAGGTACCTTGGCACTCACCGCGTTTTGGTGGGAAATTATCGGCTTCTGCTCCGTGCTTCTAGTCGGCTTTTACCACACCCGCCCGGGCCCCCAAGCGGGCGCCCGCACCGTCTTTGCCTTTTACCGGATTGCTGATACAGGGCTCTTACTGGCAGTCACCTGGATGCTGTTTCGCATTCACGACACCTCTCTCGGCTCTATGGATCGCCTTAACCCTACCGACGCCCTCGTCGTCGGTTTCTTCCTCTTGCTGGCTGCAGCCGGTAAATCGGCCCAGTGGCCACTGATGCGCTGGCTGCCTAGGGCGATGGAAGGCCCCACACCGTCGAGCGCCCTCTTTTATGGCGGCATGTCCGTCCACGCTGGGGCTTACTTGCTGCTGCGCACGGCCGAGGTATGGCTGAACACTACGCCGGTCCGCATTGCCATTGGCTCCATTGGTGGGATCACTCTACTTTCCGGTTTGGCTCGGGCCAGATTGCGTGCTGATGCCAAGGGATCGCTGGCGAACTCCACTTCAGCCAGCCTTGGCCTGGTTTTGGTGATCGCCTCGCTGGGTTGGATCGGCTTGGCCACATGGATGCTGGCTGGCAACGCCGCCATGCGCTGGTACCAGATGCTGCGAGTCCCTGCTTTGGCCCAAGAATTGGCCCGCCGGCGGCGCCAGGGTATCAACAAGACTAATCCATCCCTTCAAAGGGGACAGGATTTCTTTTTTTGGTTTGGCTCCTTGTTCCGTTATCCCACCGCATGGCTTGCCGGGCTTTGGGCCACTCTGGAACATGTGGCCAAGATCTGGTCGCCCGGCATATGTGCCATGGTGATCACTCGAGCTGCTCCTCTTGTCGCTTTCATTATCTATTGGTCAGCGCAACCCAACCATAATTCCACCCCTTCCTATGGTCTGCTTGCCTTGGTCGCAGTGTGGACTCTGGCCACCTTTCCAGGCCTCACTCTGATCGGACGCACCAGTTCAGGTTCTTGGCGGGCTTTTCTCGCTGTGGGCGGCATGGGCATCACACTGGTAATCGCTTCGATGGTCCCAGGCGACCATACTGCTGACTCGCGCTGGATGGTAGTTGCGGGGCTGGTCATCGGGTTTGCGGGAGCATTGGAAACTCTTGGTAGTCGAATTCTGCCAGACGCCTTGGTCGCCACAATACACGGCTGGACAGGCGTCGGATTGGCCGCATGTTCGCATCGGCCCGAAGCAGGAATCGAACTGCTATTCACCATGCTGCCCGTCACACTGGCGGCCGCATGGCTCATGGCAGCCGTCAAAGCTCGCCTCGGCCAGGGTGCGTTTTACCGGTTGGCCGGTTTGGGTATCGAGGCACCACGACTTGAAGCCGCATGGCTCCTCGTCGGTGCCGCCTTCGTCGGCACACCCCCATGGATCACTTTCAGCGCCTCAGACTGGACCGTGGAAGAAGGTTTCGATATCCACGCCATTTGGGCCTTCGTAGCCGCATTGCTACTGGCGCTGCTCACCATCGGATGGATGCGGGCCCTCCTCGATACTATGTGGGGTACACCCTCCGGTCCGGTTGAAGAAGGCCCAATTCCCGATCTTCTAGCTTACGAGTGGTTCGGCGTGATTTCCCTCATGGTTCTGGCAGCTTTACTGCCACTGCTTGTCTGGCATTAACAACACAGCCTAGAAGACCATCTTTCTGCCTTGCCAAAAACGAGATGTTCCCTGATGCCAAGGCTCAACACCTTGCATGTAGCGGCCCTCTCTGCCATTTTTCCCACTCACCCGTCATCGCCATCGATTACACTCTGTTTATCCAACCTTCATCTTGGCCGTCTGGAGTTAGGCCCATGTTTACCGTTTCCCGACGAAATTTAGCCTCGTTGGCTTTCGGTGGGCTAGCCTCTATGGCCTCCGGCGCCTCAGCCGCCATTCCGCCCATCAACCGCCCGGGTAAATCACTCATCAAACTTGCCGTGGCTGCTTATAGCTTTCGCCAATTGCTCGATTTCAAAACCAAATCCCCGCCCACCATGACCATGGAACAGTTCGCAGAATGGACCGCCGGCCTCGGCCTCGGCGCCATTGAACCAACCTCTTATTACTTCAGCGAAACCTCCAATGCCGCCATGGCCAAATACAAGTTGTATTGCGCCAAACTGGGGCTCGATATCACAGGCACCGCTGTGGGCAACGACTTCACCACTCCAGATGCCACCAGACAAAAATCCCAGTTGCAACTCGTCAACGACTGGGTAGAAAAATGTTCCATTTTGGGTGGCAAGACCGTCCGCATCTTCGCCGGCAATCTTACCAAGGGCGATACTCTTGCCCAGGCCCAGGAACGGTGCATCAACGCCATTGGTCAGTCGTGCGATCATGCCGCCAAATTCGGCGTCATCCTCGCACTTGAAAACCATGGCGGCATCACCGCCAATGTCGATGACTTACTCACTCTGGTCAAAGCGATCAATCACCCTAACTTTGGCATCAATCTCGATACCGGCAACTTCCGCACGACTGACCCTTACGCCGATCTGGAAAAACTCGCACCTTACGCAGTGGTGGTACAACTGAAGACAGAGATGCACCCGAAGGGGAAAGATAAAGAACCCGCTAACCTCAAGCGCCTAGTTGCCATGCTTAACAAAGTGAACTACCGTGGCTACCTCGCTGTCGAACACGAGGCGAATGAAGATCCCAAAGAAGGCGTCACTCGCACCATCACCGAACTGAAAACCCTCGTGGGTGGTGGCATATGATTCTCCTGCTTTCGATTTCCCTTTTGGCCCTTTCCCCTTGCCAGCAAGCGACATACCGCCCGAATATTTTGCTTCTATTTGCCGATGACCAACGCGCTGACACTATTGCCGCCTGGGGCAACCAGCATATCCGCACTCCCCATATTGATTCCCTAGTCCGCAAGGGTATGAGCTTTCGCGCCAACTACACCTTCGGTTCCAATAGTGGCGCAGTTTGCATCCCCAGTCGGGCCATGCTCATGAGCGGCCGCACCTGGCTTGATCTCCCGAACGATTTGAAAGACGCCAAGCTCCTGCCTGAAACCCTACGCCAAGCTGGTTACACTACTTTTGCCACAGGCAAATGGCATAACGGCACCGCCTCACTCACCCGCGCCTTCCCCAGCGCTAAATCTATTTTTCTTGGCGGCATGGCAGACCACACCCAAACTCCAATCGCCGATATTGTCGATGGCAAACTGGTCAACCAGCGCGTCGCTTCTAAATTCTCTTCTGAGGAATTCGCCGACCAGGTGATTGGCTTTTTAAATTCCCACAAAGAGGCGGACCCGTTTTTCTGCTATGCGGCCTTCACCGCTCCCCATGACCCCCGCAACCCGCCCGAGGAGTTCCGCAAGCCCTATTATCAAAATCGGCCACCGCTACCCCCCAACTTCCTGCCCCAGCATCCGTTCAACAACGGCATCTGCAAAAATGTGCGTGACGAAAACCTCCTTGGCTACCCGCGCGATGCCAAATTACTGTCAGACCAGTTGTGCGAATACTACGGCCTAATCAGCCACCTCGATGGCCAAGTGGGCCGTATCCTCAATGCGCTGGAAAAATCAGGCAAAGCCAAAAACACGCTGGTTATCTACGCTGCTGATAGCGGCCTTGCTTTGGGTAGCCATGGCCTGCTTGGCAAGCAAAGCCTCTACGAACACAGCATGCGCTGCCCCCTCATCATCGCCGGGCCAGGCGTGCCACCCAATACCACCACGCAATCCTTCACCTACCTGCTCGACCTCTATCCCACACTCTGCCAAATTGCAAAAACCAAATCGCCCGAAAACCTTGCTGGGCACTCCTTACAGTCGCTGTGGACCGATCCCAAGGCAAAACTGCGGCCCAATCTTTTCATGCCCTTCCAAAACCTCATGCGCTCAATCAACGATGGACGCCACAAGCTGATCGTTTACCCACAAATCAACCGCCGCCAATTGTTCGACCTGCAAGCCGATCCCCATGAAACAACCGATCTGATCACCGATACCCGCCAAGCCATCAACCTAGCCAGCCTGCAAGCACTGCTCGCAGCCGAACAAAAAGCTTATGGCGACAAACAACCCCTGCAGGTAACAAATCCTCAAAATGGTGTAATCCGTTACGATGATTTCGACCGCAAGGCGGACCAATGGCAACCCCGCTGGATCATCGAAAAATACTTCCCCAAACCTTGAGGACCAGCCATGGCCAGCCTGCTTGCCTGCCTGTTGTTGCTTCCGGTGTTCGACCAAGCTGATAGCCTCACAGTCCACCACGATGGCCACTATCTGGAAATTCGTGGTAGTAACATCCCTGGCGGTCCCATTCGTATCAACTACCTGGAGGCATACTGCCGCGCTGGCAGTACAGATGCTGATTGGGTCAAACACACGGTAATTTCGCACACTTGTAAACGCCTTGCACCACCGAATGATGCTAAGTTGATTCGCTTGCGCGACACACTGGTCGATGGCTTGGAGGTGGATCACACCATCACGGCCCACTCTGATTATGTCGCATTTGAACTATTGGCAAAAAACCCCACTACAAATCGTTCCGAGGCCCATTGGGCTCAACCGTGCGTGAGGGTGGGGCCATTTACGGGCTATGGTGGCGATTTTAAAGGCAACCTCGACGACTACCTGCCAAAGTGTTTTTTGTTCTTCGAAGGTAAGCTCACCCGTATGCCCACTGACAACTGGAATAAAAAAGCCCGTTACACACCAGGCCAGGTTTGGGTCCCCAAGGGCGTCCCCCGTGACGATGCCAACCCCCGCCCGCTTTCGGACCGCGTTCCATCGAGTGGCCTAATCGGCTGTTTTAGTGCCAATGAGAAGCAGGTGCTGGCCATGGCATGGGAGCCATACCAAGAACTTTTTCAGGGCGTGGCCCGCTGCTTGCACAGTGATTTCCGGCTTGGCGGGCTTGAGCCTGGGACTGTCCGCAAGATCAAGGGGCGCATCTACATTGTTCCCAACGATATTCCCGCCTTATTGAAACGCTATCAGGCAGATTTTCCCGAGCACGCCCCATAAATTCCACCTTGCAAGGAATAAATCATGTCCATTCGATTCTGCTTGGCCCTGTTGCTACCAGCTCTCTTTTCCATGCCACTGACCGCGGGCGAAAACCCTTGGGCCAGCTTCCGCGGCCCGGCAGGGCAGGGGGTTGATCCTTCCGCCAAGCCACCGTTGCAATGGAGCCAGACCAACAACATAGCTTGGAAAATAGCCATACCAGGGCCTGGCGCATCGAGTCCCATTGTCTGGGGTGACCGTGTTTACCTCACCTGCTATTCAGGCTTCTTTGTGCCTGGCAAATCAGGAAGCTCGCAAGAAAACCTGAAGCGGCATTTGCTGGCCTATAACCTGAAAGATGGCTCCACACTTTGGGACGCAGCCGTCACGGCCAAATTGCCAGAAGAAGACAAAATTCGTGACCACGGCTTTGCCGCTAGCACCCCCGCCGCTGATTTCGACCGCGTCTACACTTTCCAAGGGAAAACAGGTGTGATTGCCTTCAGCCACACCGGCAAGCAACTTTGGCAAACCCCTGTCGGTTCGCGCACCCACGGCTGGGGCAGCGCCACCTCGCCTGTTTTGCACAAAGAGCTGGTAATCATTAATGCCAGCGTTGAGAGTGAGTCGTTGGTGGCCCTCGACCGCTCCACAGGTAAGGAAAAATGGCGCGTGCAGGGCATTCAAGAATCGTGGAACACGCCCATTTTGGTCACGGCTAAAACTGGTCGGAAAGAATTGATTGTGGCGGTGCAGGGAAAAGTGCTGGCGTTTGATCCGGACACAGGCAAGGAACTCTGGTCGTGCAAGACAGATATCACCTGGTATATGGTGCCGGGTATCGTTGAAGAAGATGGCCTGATCTGTTGCCTTGGTGGCCGCTCAGGGGTGGCGGCCTTGGCGATTCGCACGGGTGGCTCGGGCGATGTTACCTCCACTCATCGACTGTGGACCAGCAATAAGGGTTCCAATGTGGCCTCGCCTGTGCTTCACAAAGGCCACCTGTATTGGACGCATGAGCAGCAGGGTATCGCTTATTGCGCCAAGGCAGACACTGGCGTAATTGTCTACGAGGAGCGTCTGCCTCGAGCTGGGCAGTTTTACGCCTCGGCCCTTTTGGCCGATGGCCGGCTGCATTACCTCACTCGCGAGGGCAAAACCTTTGTCATTGCTGCCCAACCCAACTTCCGGCAATTGGCAGTGAATGACCTGTCAGACCGGTCCATTTTTAACGCCAGCCCTGTCCCCGCCAAGGACAAGCTTCTGATCCGTTCCGACAAGTTCCTCTACTGCCTGCAAGCCAAATGATCTGAAAAGAATGGGGGTTTCAACAAGAGACCCACATAGAGTTTCATGCAGTAGCACCTTTACAGCCAATCCAACCATTTCGGGTAGATTTTGGTAACAAAATGCTATTCACACATTTGGCCTACTACCATCTGTAGCCCTACACATATCGGCAGTTTTTGGTATGCGAATTATCTGAGGCTAAGAGCTAGCCCTACTTAGGCAGTTTGGAAAGGGTGCCGAGCGCGAAGTGCGAACCTAGCGCATGCTGGCAATTATAAAATTGCTAAATATCCAGGGTAATCACCGCTGGAATTAAAAAGATTTTCCCGTCGCCTATCCTGCCGGTTCGCGCTGCTTCTACCACCGCTTGCTGGGCGCTCTCGTATTGCTCGGCAGCGACTGGGATGCTGATTTCGACCTTGGGCAAAAATGCCATGCTGTATTCGGAGCCCAAGTAACGGTCGAGGTAGCCTTTTTGTCGGCCATGGCCTTTTGCTTCGCGCACCACACAATCGGCCATGGCTGCTGGACCCAGGGTAATTTCAAGCACCCGCAACACCTCTGCGGCCCGAAACGGCTTCACCACCACAGTCAACAGTCGGTACGGGCTGTTCTGATCCATGTTTATCACATTTGTAGCGCGGTTAGGCTGGGCTCACGCTTGCCCAAACCGCTTAGTAGCAGCAACTGCTGGCCTGACTCGACCAACCCAAGGGCGTCGGCATGAAGCCGTGCTGTGCCCTTGGGCTTCTCGAATTCATCGGCTGTTATGACCCGGGGAATCACACCCCACAGCAGGCTCATGCGGCGTGCCACCCGGGCGTCGGTTGTCAGGGCGATGATCGGTGCGTTGGGCCGGTATGAACTGACTTGGGCCGCCGAGGTTCCACCCCTGCTGCGCACAACCACCGCCCGCACTCCCAAATCTTTGCACAACTGCGCTGTCGATTTTGCCACTGCGCGTCTTAAACGAAGTGCTGCGTCCCGTTCACCCGCCGCGTGGCTTTCATGGTCGCGCTCGGATTGCTGGAAATGCGTCTCGAGTGACTGCCATCCCTCGACCTTGCGAGCGATACGATCCATGGTTTTGACGGTTTCGATTGGAAACGCGCCGGTTGCTGTTTCTGCTGAGAGCATCACTGCATCCGCACCGCTCATCACCGCGGTTGATACATCGCTTGCCTCTGCCCGGGTTGGCCTGGGTTGGGTGACCATACTTTCAAGCATTTGTGTGGCCACAATCACCGGCTTGGCAGCATGGCGTGCTTGCTCGACCAAATCAGCCTGGATGATTGGCACATTTTCGAGCGGCATTTCCACTCCCAGATCGCCACGAGCCACCATCACTCCGTCTGCCGCTTCCAAAATGCCCGCAAGCGCATCGACCGCCTCGGGCTTTTCAATCTTTGCGATGATGGGTGTGCTTTGCCCAGCCGCCTCGATCTCTTTGCGAAGATCTGCGATATCGGAAGGCCGACGAACAAAGGACAGTGCCAGCCAGTCGACTCCTTCGGCCAGTAAAAACCGGGCGTCTTGGCGGTCACGCTGCGTGAGTGCGGGGGTGGACAATGCCACTCCGGGCAGGTTCATCCCCTTTTTGTCTTTAAGCTTGCCGCCATGCACCACTACGCAGTGGACTTCGGTGCCTTCCACACGCTCGACTCGCAATTCGAGCAATCCATCATCCAAAAGAATGCGGTTACCCGGGCCCACATCGTTGGCCAGTGCGAAGTATTGCGAGGGAATCAGCCCGTCGCCACCGGGCAAATCGCGGGTGGTCACTGTGACTTTTTGCCCAGTGGTCAGTAGCATCTCGCCACCAGTGAAGGTGCCCACACGAATTTTTGGGCCGCACAGGTCGCCCAAAATGGCGATGTGTCGCCCAAGGCGGCCACTTATTTCCCGAATCCTGCCAATCACTTCGCGGTGCTGTTCTTGGGTCCCGTGGGACATGTTTAACCGAAAAACATTGACCCCGGCCACAATCAATTCTTCCAGCTTTTCAGGAGCCCTGCTGGCCGGGCCCACTGTGGCGACAATTCGGGTGCGACGATAAGGCGACATGATTTACCTTTTTTCCGGCTCCAAGAAGAGGGAACCAATGTGCCTATTTATCTTATCAACCCCCAAGAATTTTGCTTTTCAGCCACTTTTCAATCGCGGCAAGTTGACGCACACACTCAGCACGGGCCTTGGCAAATCCTGGCCGATCGACCTGAGACTCCTTGAGATAATTGAGGATTTCGGCTTCTGCTGTGAGGTAGCGGGCACACCCTTCGGCAACCAAAGGAGCTACTTGCGCTGGGATGGTGGTCAAGCCGTTGGAATCACCATGAAGCAAGTCACCTGGGCGAACTGTCAGGCCACACACTCGCACCGTCTGGTGCAGGGAAGGGAAATGGCAATAGCCATGAGCTCCCATGGCCCCTGTAGTGAAGCAGGGGAACTTCAACCGGGCCACTTGCTCCAAGTCCCTACCCGCACCCGAGGTAACCAAACCCACCGCCCCAAACCGTTGGTAGGTGGTGCACAAAATTTCACCAAAGGTGGCAGCGGCGGCGGGATCATCCAAATCTTGAAAAACCACCACGGGTGGTCCTGTCAATTCAGCCAACTTTTCCAACTGCTCTTCCAAACCCTGGTATGAATTGTCTCCCGCTGGAGGTTCGGCCGAACGGAAAGTGGCGGTGCTGGCATAGCCCACCATGGGGGGAAGGGAAGGAAAAGCCGCCATCAACCTGCGATCGGCAAAACCAGCAGACTTGGGCCGCAAGCCGGCCAACTCGATAACATTGCACACGGTTGGGGTATCGCAGCCGCGCAGGGCAGCGAGATCAACACCAGAAATTTCACCATAAACAGCCATTCGCTTCTCTCCAAAAGGGTAAGCTCTAAGTTAATGGTTTGAAGAGATTTTAGACAGTCCCTTGGAAAAATCGAACCCATGGCATTTCCCTGGCTTTACCTCACTCTGGGAGTTGCCTGGCTAGTCGCTGGTCTGGCCATGCTGACTGGGCTGGTTAGCGGCCCTTGGAGCAGCATCACCCTGGGTGAAACGCCCTTTTCGGCTGGCTGGCTGGCTTTGGCCCTTGGGCTCTACAACCTGGTTCGGTGGTATCACCGCAAAGGTTTGGCCCAAACCCGCGCATGGCAAAAGGCGCAAGATCTGAACCGCCAAAACATTTTAAAAAACGCCCGTCAAGCGGGTGAAACAGAAACCAATCCTATGACCTGAGGCTAATTCCGTGCAACTATTGCCAAAAATTGTATTGGCCATTCTGTCAACAGCCCTATTGGCACTGGTAACGATTAGCGCTGGTGGGGCCTACGCATCTGCCCAAACCCAAGGCAAAGCGAAAGACAAGGCAAAAGCTAAGAGTGCCCAGAACGACAACACGGTTTCCAGTTCTATGCTCGGTTCAGGGAATTGGGTTTGTTTGGTCAAGGATCTGCCATCGGGTGATCAATTCATTTTGGCATATCACCCACAGCTCACGCAGGGTTTGCCAGCACCATCTTCCAACCCGCCGGCACTGACAGGCAATACTGCCAAGGCCAAAGCGGCTTTGATTAAGCAGCGTACCGAGCAGATGAAAAAGCTGAAAAGCGACTGGAAAATGGTCCGTTTTGATCTGCCAGAAACCGTGCCCATGCGATTTTTTGTCTTGCCTGAAGCGTTTGACGACAAAGGCGAAATTCTCAAGCCAACCCAGGAGCAACTCGATCAAATCAAAAAGGGTGGTATCGCCGG
>CAIWHS010000138.1 GCA_903912515.1 uncultured Planctomycetaceae bacterium | reverse complement strand
TCTTGAAAGGTAAAATTATTTTTGAGGGTCCTGATGGCCCCAAAGATCTTCAGGCATCACTCAACATTCAAATGCCAACCTCCAACAGCCCATCGGGTGGTTACAGGCCTCGCAAAAAATGGCCACTACCACAAACTATTCGGGTTGCAAAAGACGGCACTTTTGAGGTGACAGGACTCACTCCGGGCGACCAAGCTCTGGTGTTCGCCGCCGGAAAGCATGAGGACATCCGCAAAACCATCCACCTAAAACCGGGCACCACGGAAGACTTGGGCACCTTGATTATGCGCTCCACCGATTTGGGTTATCACCTAAAGAAGGAAGCGCCCAAGGCTGGAAAAATCGTTTGGGAAAAAGATATCGAGTCGGCCCGCAAGCGTGCCTTGGCCGAAGGCAAACCGCTGATGATCATGATGACTGCCACCTGGTGCGGTCCTTGCAAAATGCTGGAGGCCCAAACCCTTTCGGACCCTTGGGTGCAGCAGTTCATGAAGGAATTCGTGGTGGTGAAAGCCTACGAGGACAAAGAAGTGGAGAAGCAATACGGCCTAAACGGCTACCCCACGCTGGTCTTCACCGACAAAGTTGGCAAAGAATTGCACCGCACTGTGGGCTATCAGCCCACTGGGGCTTTTTCGGGCCAAATCCTCAAGGCTTGCCAAGAACTGAACATACCCGCCGATAAGGACCTGCAAACTCTGGCCGAAAAAGGTGTGGTTAAATCACCGCCTTCACCCCAAAAAGCACCCGCCAAATTGAATTAAGCCCGGTACCATTTTGAAGCAAACCACAAGGGTTACCACAAAGAGTCCCTTGCTTATTTCCAAGCGAATGCTTGCACCAATCGCCCCGAAGGCGGATACCTAAACCAAGCCCCTTCCATTCAGGAACCCTAGCAATGATTCAGATGTTTGCCGTTCTCATCACCCTCTACTCACCCGCTTGGGATGAGCCCCAACGCCCTAACGTTGTTGTCATTCTTTCAGACGACATGGGCTTTTCCGACCTGGGCTGTTATGGCAGTGAAATTGCCACCCCCAACCTCGACGCCTTGGCCGCCAATGGCCTGCGGTTCACCCAGTTCTACAACACCGGCCGCTGCTGCCCCACCCGTGCCAGCTTGCTAACAGGCCTTTACCCGCACCAGGCAGGCGTGGGCCACATGCTCGAGAACACTGGCAAACCTGGCTACTCCGGCGGCCTGAACAATACTTGTGAAACCTTGGCCGAGATGGCCCGCAGCGCCGGCTATGGCACCTATGCGGTGGGCAAGTGGCATGTCACCAACAGCACCACCGCTAACGGCCCGCACGCCAATTGGCCGCTAAAACGGGGCTTTGATAGGTTCTATGGCACCATCCACGGTGCCGGCAGCTTTTTTGATCCTTCGTCGCTGGTGCGCAACGACACCATGATCTCAGCCTATGCGGATCCCCAATACAAACCTGAAACTTATTATTACACCGATGCCATCTCTGATCATGCCACCCGTTTTATTCGCGAACATCAGCGCGACATGAAATCTAAGCCCTTCCTACTGTATGTTGCCTACACGGCAGCCCATTGGCCCATGCACGCCTTGCCTGAAGATATTGCCCGCCAAAAGGGAAAGTACGATGGTGGGTATGAACCTGTCCGTAATGCACGGCTGGAAAAATCGGCCCGCCTTGGATTGGTTGATGCCAAACAGGGCATGGCTCCTCCGATTGGCGACTGGGAAAAGCAGGACAAACTCTGGGAAGCCGCCTGCATGGAAGTGTATGCCGCCATGGTGGAACGCATGGACAGGGGCATCGGCCAAGTGGTGGAAGAATTACGCAAAGCCGACCAACTCCAAAACACCCTCATCCTTTTCTTGCAAGACAATGGTGGCTGCGCTGAAGGGATTGGCCGAACCGGTAACAAGAACCACCCCAATATTCCAAGGCCAGGTGCCCCCACTTTTCCTGCCATGAAAAGCACCGACTTCGCCACCGCTGGTAGTGTGCCTGCGCAAACGCGCGATGGGTACCCCGTCCGCATGGGTAACAAAGTCGTGCCAGGGGCTGCTGACACCTATGTCGCCTACGGGCGCAACTGGGCCACGGTGAGCAACACCCCTTTTCGTGAATACAAGCACTGGGTGCACGAGGGCGGTATTAGCACCCCGCTGATCGCCCATTGGCCCAACGGATTTCCAGCGAAAGGCGAGCTGCGCAATCAACCTGGGCACCTGATCGACATCATGGCCACAGTGAAAGACATTGCCAGAGCAAAATACCCAGCCCATGCCACTCCACTTGCTGGCAAAAGTTTGGTGGACGCTTTCTGGAACAAACCGATCGAGCGCGAGGCGCTCTATTGGGAGCACGAAGGGAACCGTGCGGTACGGCAAGGAGATTGGAAACTGGTGGCCAAGCACCAGGGCGATTGGGAACTGTATAACATCGCTAAAGACCGCGTCGAATCCAACAATTTGGCCGCCAAGCACCCTGACAAAATCAAGGAACTGGCGGCCATGTATGCTGTTTGGGCCAAGCGAAGCCAGGTTGAGCCCTGGCCTTTGGCCAAAAAAGAATCAGACTAAAAATTCGGCTTAGGAATTGACTGCCGCTTTGCCTTCCAGCTTACGCATTTCGGCTTCAACCATGCGCTGATTCAGTTGGGCAGCTCCGGGAAAGCCAAACACGCCAAAGGCATGAAAGGCCAAACCAATGCCCCAACCCATGAGTGGGAACAGGCTCCAGAGGAAGCCACCGTTCACCACATTCAAAGCCACCATGCCGCCATTCACCAAGGTGAAAATGAAGGCGTGGATATAAAAGCCAATTTTTGCATTCGCCTGACGGCGGGCCTGCTTCAACATTGGGGAATGGTTCATTGTCATATCCTCCGGTCTGTCAAAAACCTGCTTGGTTCGACAACCAGTTGAATGCTAACGGGATGGCGCCGCAATTCTCAGCCTAAATGCCAGGTTTACCCTGCCCTCCCCTCGTTCCACCCCTTCCCTTCCGGCAAGACCGTAACAGCCGGCACACCAAACATCCTCATTTATTTCGCTGGGCTTGAGGAATCAGACTCCCACACATCCTTCAACAATTGGTAAATCGTTGGTTCATTTTCTTTCAGTTCCGCGCGATTGAAGGGAAAAAAGTCGTTACTGCCAAAATAGGCCTCTGTCATTTCAGCAAAAAATTCCATCGGCGTGGTCAGGCCATAGTGCTTCACCCGGCTGCCGTTAAAAAGCAGGGTTTTGTCACCGTGGCCGCTTTTTTTGAAATCTTCATAAGCCTGTTTGACACGCGGGTTGTCAAAACCCAGCACTTGGTCATGGTAGGCATGCGACAGCTCGTGCAATATCACCCAAGGTTGCTCGCGGATATTGCGGGCGGTCATCAGGTCAACCGCCCGTGGCAGATGCACACACTTGGCCAGATCCTCCGCATAGCCATTCTTTTTCAGCCAGTCGGCGCTGGGATGGTACTGCATAGGCACCAGACCACCATGGTTCAGGTCCAATATAATCGTCACTTTTTGCAGGCTAACCACTTTGTCCGCTGGTACCACCACCTTGATTTCAGCCAGCCTGAAAGCCAAAAAGCGAAGGGCGTTTCCCAGCAACTCGCTTTTTTCAGGGTCGAGTAGACGGTCATCCACACGCACCGTCCACCCCTCGACGCTCCTCGAGGTGCGAGTGGCCGGCTTGGGCGCTTCTTTTTTGGGTGTGCTTTTACCCATCAATTCAACCATTCCCTTACCCAAAGCATCTCCCACCAAAAAACAGGTCTCTGCATTGCCAAACTCATGGTGCCCATGGCCAGGGTTGGGTGAATCCTCAGGCTTGCGCACAAAATCGCGGGTGGAAACAAACTTCACATTTTCGCCCACTTCTGGCCGTTTGGCGGCATTGGCCTGTGCCTGGCGCAATTTCTCCCATTCGGGTGGTGCTTGCACCCATGCCCCGGTCAGCTCACCAATCACCACAGGCAACCCAGGAGCCTTCAGGTCTTTACGAATATCTTGAATGAGGTGAATCAGGTTTACCTCATATTCCGGGATGGCTTTTTTCGGGTCCACGCCATCGTTCCAGCCGTGGTACCAGACAAAGCCGGCAAGCTTCAGGTCACGGTCTGCCAAGCTGGGAAAATCGTTCTTATAATTCTGCAGCGCAGCGCGAATATCTTTGAGCATCAGTTGGTAGTACGGGCCAACCTCACCCCCCGAGCTGGGTGGGCGAAAATCGCCATATAGGCTTTTTCCACCCCAAGCGGTTTTGATCAAAAGCACCGGCTCCTGGCAATAATCGCCCAAAACATGGCCAAATTGAAGCTCGGGACCAAAGTGGTGTCTGTCTCCATAGGGAGTGAATCCAAAACCCAATGGCCCCTTCTTCAGAGCTGTCATTTCAGGTTGGTAGCGGACCATCACATCGTCACGAACCCGCCAAGTGCCATCGGCATCGCGCAAATGCCCCATGCGCCTCGCCCTTTGTGGATCATTTAACAGCGCTTTCAGGGTTCCACGCCCTTGGTTGTAGTCTTTGCCATCCAAGTCCACCACCGCTTGGCCTTCCATATTCGACTGCCCGGCCAAAATAAACACCCGCACCGGGTCAGATGCAGCAACAACCCCGGTGCCGCTCAAGGCCGTCAGGCAAAAAACTGCGTGGATGTATAAATTCATTATTTGCTCCTTGGATATTACTGACAGGATTCTACAGCAACTCACCCGGGCCCGGGTTATGCTGTGAAAACTGATTTGAATACAGCGAGGCCTTGCATCATGTTTCGCCTGACCGTGCTATATGGCCACCCTGCCGATCCCGAGGCGTTTGACCGTTATTACCATGCGGTGCACATACCGCTGGCCCAAAAGATGAAAGGGCTCAAGGGTTGGACCATCGGCAAATGCCAACCGGTTACCCCGGGCGAAAAGCCGGCCCATTACATGATTGTCGGTTTATACACCGAGACCCGCGCAGATATGGAAGCAATCTTGCAATCGCCCGAGGGCAAGGCCGCTGTCGCTGATGTGCCCCAATTCGCCACCGGTGGTTGCACTTTCCTCTTTAACGACGAGGAAGTGCTGGTCCCCTTCAGCCTCGTTTGATCAAGCCAGGGCATATACCCTGGAAATACCACCCTGGTAGGCGATCGCAAGGCGTTTGCCATCGGCAGAAAGGGCCATGTCACGCACATTGTCGGGCAGTTTCTGTGCGACAAACTCGTTCACTGGTTCCAGTTTTTTTTCTTCGGGCTTCTTGGGGTCTTTGCCCGTTTCCTTCTTGTCATCTTTTTTTGGCAGGTTAGCTGGTGGCGCCTTGAAGTCGTCCTTCCAGGCCCACAGCATGCCACCGTTGCCCCCGGCAGCACCTAAAATAAAGCCTGACTTGTGCCAGCAGACACCCCAGCCGGTGCCCTGAAAGGCCTCCTTCGAACGCAACTCGGCACGGATCTCACCAGTTAACCAATTGGCTACCAATATCAGTGGGTTGCCTACCCCCGCAAAGGCATTGGAGACATTGGTGATACCCGAGCAGGCGATGGAGGCGCCATCGGGTGAGAACGACCAAGCCCGCACCCCGCCAATATCCGCACCAAAGCCTGCATCATATTTGTGTAGGGCAGCCACGGAGAATTCTCGCACCAGTTGGCCAGCCCCGTCCCACACTTTCAATCGCCCTTTCAGGTCGGCTGACAAAATGAACTTGCCGTCAGGCGAAAACGATGCTTGGTAGATATGGCAATCGTGCGCCAGCCATGATTTGCCTGGTCGAAGGTCAGGCAGCAGATGAATCGCCAATCGGCCATCGTTTCCGCCTGTCAACACCCGCTCCCCATGGCAGTCCAAACCACGGATCCAACCCGTGTGCGCCTGAGCCTGACGCACCGGTTCGGGAAAGGGCACACCCAAAGGCCAGGTGAGCAGCAGCCCATCGTAGCCTGCTGTGATCAGCCACTTGTTGTCTGCGCTGAAGCCAATGGCACGGGTCCACGAGGCATGGCCGGCCATATCCACTTTTTTGCCGGCTATCTTCCCGTCCTTGTCCGCTGTGAGGTCCCATTGCTGAATCGTGTTGTCCTGGGCGCTGGTGTATAGCCATTTGCCGTTCGGACTGAACCGGCAAGCCAAAAGAGGGCTCGCATTCTTCAACTCCGCCGCCTGCTTCAGTGTGGCCAAATGGAACCCTGGAATCGGTTCCGGAGGCGGGGGTGGCGGCTTGGGAGCTTCCTTCGGTTTGGCTTTGTCCTGCATCAGGCCAATACCTCATGGATCGACGCGCCGGCAGGATCAACCATGGGGATGGGCCTTTGATCGATGTAATATTTCTTGGCCGGATCAAGGCCCAGCGCTTTCAGATAGGTGGCAAACAAGTGTCCGCCATTCACCTGACGATCAACCACCTCGGTCCCTTGGGCGTTGGTTTTGCCGCTGACTGATCCGCCAATAATCCCGCACCCGCCTAAAGCGACGCTCCACGCTTTGGACCAGTGATCGCGGCCATAGTTGCGGTTGATGCCTGGTGTGCGGCCGAATTCGCTCACCACCATCACCAGCGTGCTGGATAGCAGCCCCCGCTGGTGCAGGTCCTCCAGCAGGGTTGCAAACGGCCGGTCAAACTCCGCCAGTTGCTCGATATGGAAATCGAAGTTCTCATGGTGCGTGTCGTAGTTAGTATGGCTGATCTTCACAAAAGGCGCGCCTCCCTCCAGCAGCCTGCGTGCCATCAGGCAGTGGCGGCCGAAATCGTGCGTGCCATAGCTTGCCGAAAGCTTGGCTGGCTCACTGCCCATATCAAAAAGGGCCTTCTTTTGCATCAAT
>CAIWHS010000137.1 GCA_903912515.1 uncultured Planctomycetaceae bacterium | reverse complement strand
CTCAACTGGATAGAGCGTTGCCCTCCGAAGGCAAAGGTTGTTGGTTCGACCCCAATCGGGTGCAGTTGACGGAAGGGCCGTGTCGTGGGACACGGCCTTTTTCGTTTCTTGGGGCTTAGTTGCCGGCCAGGCGGTCTAGATCTGACAGTTTGAAGCGCATGCTGAGGATGTAGGGTTGTTCTTTTGGGGTCCAGTGCCCGTAGGTGGTGGTGACGATGGTGCCGCCGGGCAAGATTTCAACCCCGGGGTAGGCGCAGTCGTTGCGGGTGTGATTGTCTTTCAGACGCACCCGGTATTGGCCGGGCTTGTTGAGCACGATGTCGGCGTAGGTTCCAACCCAGGCGACCCAGTCGCCCTCGGTGGCGCTTTTTTCGCCACGCGTGGGCACATCGCGGAACGAGATGAACAGCCGGCCATCGGGTGCATACACGGCGGTGTGGCGGTCGCCTGTCAGTGAGGCGGGCAGTTCGCGTGGGGCAGTCCAGGTTTTGCCCTCGTCGCGCGAGAAAATCACTTGCGAGCGACGGCCCCGGCGGTTTTCGCGCAGCAACACGCAAATCTCCTTGCCATCGGGTGAGCGCACTGCGCCTGGTTCGCACAAGTGCACTTCGCTCGAGCTTTGAATCGCTACCGGCTTGGCCCAGGTCAGGCCGCCATCGGTGCTGGTGGACGAGTAGAGCGTGAAGGTGCCTTGGGCCTTGCCGCCTTGGGGGCTGAAGTAGCGACCATCATCATGAAAAAGGGCCATGTAATGGCCCGGGGTGGTTTTGAGCGGGAAAACCGAGGCCATCGCAACGATGCCGCCCCAGGCGCCCACCGGTTTCAGTTCCGACCAATTGGTGCCATCGTCCTCGCTGACGGCCATGCGGATGGGATGGAGGCCGCTGAACAGGATGATTCGCTTTTTGCCCTGGGCATCGACCACCCGGTGCAGGGTGGGCGTTTCTTTGGAGGTTTGCCAATTTTTGGGGGTGGGCAGGCGCTCAGACCATGTGAGGCCGCCATCGGTCGAGCGCTTGAACAGGATGGGCCCCTTGCCATGGCCCATCGGGTAAACGCAAAGGATGGTTTTGCCATCTTCCAGCAGCAGCGTGGTGGGGTGGCCCAAATATTGGCCCTTCTCGCGATCGACCAGCACCTGCAGGTTTTTAGCCTCATTCAGGTCGATCAACGGCAGGCCGGCGACAGTGGTTGGTTGGTCGGCAGCAGGGGCCAACCCGCCCAAGCAAAGGGTGAGGCAGGCGGCGGCCCGGCAGAAGCTGTGGGGGAGCATTTTTTTCTCCGGCAATGGGTTAGGCAATACAGCCAAATTACCAAAAGTTTGCGAGGGAGTTTGGCCCAGGGCCTGGCGCTGGCGGGGCAAAGTTTGGCCAAGGCCAGAAGGGCTGGTATCCTAATTCGAAAAGGGAGGGTTGGCTGTGGCAGCGCTTGAGAACCGGTATCCAAAAATTCCAGGCGAAGAGCACCTGAACCAGGCGATTGCCGAGGGGGTTGAGGGGCTGCGCGATGTGGGCCGGTTGTTCCATGGCTTCAAATGGAGTTTGGGAACCAGCAGCAACTACAGCGTGGTGCTGCAACGCGACCCGATGCGCATTCTTTTGACCTCGAGCGGCAATGACAAGCGGCTGCTGCGCGAGCAAGATTTTGTGGTGGTGGATGGTTTGGGCAAGTCGCTGGTCGACAAGTCGCATGGCAAGCCTTCTGCCGAAACCGGGCTGCATTTGCTGTTGGCCGAATTGCCCGACACCGGTTCTGTGTTGCATACCCATTCGGTGTGGAACACGCTGCTTTCAGACCGCTTTGGCGAGGTGGGCTTCACTCTGGAGAAGTTTGAAATGCTGAAGGGGCTGGACGGCATCAGCACCCACGAGACTTCCAAGCGGGTTGAAGTGTTTGCCAACGACCAAGATATTGACCGGCTGGCGGCCAAGGTTCGCCCCAGGGTGATGGATGCGGCCAACCCACTGAAACATGGTTTTTTACTGGAACGGCACGGGCTTTACACCTGGGGCAAGTCACTTGCCGAGGCGCGCAGGCATATTGAGATCTTTGAATTTTTGTTCGAGGTGCTGGGCCGCAAATACCAAGGTGGCTAATTCAATTAGTGTGGCTAATAAACAGGTGTGAAAAGGGGGGCTTTTGACATGGCTTGTATTCTGATTCCCGAAGAGAACCGCGTGATCAAAGACAACGCCGAGATTGGCGCTTATTTGAAGCCCTTCGGCATATGGCACGAGCGTTGGGCGCTCGATGAGCGGGTGAGCCCTTCGGCCCCCGCCGATGAGATTTTGGCCGCCTACCAGCCAGAGATCGACCGGCTGAGCGAGGCTGGCGGGTATATCACCGCCGATGTGATGCAGGTGACGCCCG
The DNA here is from genome assembly GCA_903912515.1 of uncultured Planctomycetaceae bacterium. Lineage (GTDB taxonomy): Bacteria > Planctomycetota > Planctomycetia > Gemmatales > Gemmataceae > UBA6894. The sequence goes on along the minus strand of CAIWHS010000137.1, from coordinate 18,471 downwards.
AGACGCCCAATCTGGACGCGATGATGGAGAAGTTCAAAAGCGAGCACACCCATAGCGAGGATGAGGTGCGCTTTATCCTGCGCGGTACGGGTCTTTTTCATATTCATCCGCCAAGCGGTCCGGTGTTCGCCATCCAGGTGGAGGCTGGCGACCTGATCAATGTTCCCAAGGGTGTGAAGCACTGGTTCAACCTGTGCGCGGACAAAAGCATCCGCGCCATTCGCCTGTTCCAAAACCCCGCTGGCTGGACTCCGAAATATGTGAAGGAGCCGGTAAGTGTGTATTACAAGCCGCTTTGCTTCGGCCCCGCTTTTGTGCCGGGCCAAGGTGCAAAACCTGCCAGCCCGCTTGGTGGCGGGGTGGAAGGTCGTTTCAAGGTTTGATGGCCAACATGTTGCTACAAGCCCGTTTGGCCTTGCTCGATATTGAGGGCACTGTCTCGCCTTTGGCCTTTGTGCGCGACGAGATGTTCCCGTTTGCGGCAAGGCGCTATGGCAGTTTTTTTGCCAAGCAGTTTGATAGCCCCGGCTTGGCGCGGGCCCTGGCGCTGTTGCAGGCAGATGCAGCAATGGAGCCCAAGCCTTGGCCGGTGGACGATGCCGGGCAGGCTGCGGCTTATTGCGCCTACCTGACCGAGCAAGACCGTAAGGCGACCGGGCTGAAGGCGGTCCAGGGGCTGATTTGGGATGAAGGGTTTGCCTCGGGCGAGTTGCGGCCCCCTTTGTTTTCTGATGTGAAACCGGCTTTGGGGCGCTGGCAAGCCGCTGGTTGCCATTTGGCGATCTATTCGAGCGGCAGCGAGCATGCGCAGCGGCAATTTTTTGCCCACACCAGCGAGGGTGACCTGGGTGCGCTGTTTGCGGGATATTTTGATACCACTGTTGGTGGCAAACGGGAAGCGGCCAGCTACCTGGCCATTGCTAGTAAGCTGGCATTGGCACCGGAACTGGTTTGTTTCTTTTCTGATATTGTCGCTGAGCTGGAAGCTGCCCGGCAAGCGGGTATGCAAACGGTGTTGGTGAACCGGCCGGGAAATGCGGCCCAGCCGGTCTGGGATGGATTGGTGATTGCCGACTTTTCAGGGGTTAACATTTCTGGTTGATCATCGCCGGGCAGACTGGCCTGTTGGGTAAGGTCATTTGATGCCGAGGCGACGGCGGATTTCCAATTCCACTTCGCCCAGAGCCCGGCGGTCGATGCCTTGGCCTTTGGGGCTGCGCCAGAGGATGGTACCTTGGTCGTCGACCAGCACCAGGGTTGGGAAACTTTGCACATCGAACTGTTTGCGAACAGGGCAAGAATCGCCGCCGCCGAGCAGTGAGTTGTAATTCACCCCCAGCCGGCTTTGGACCATGCGCACTTTTTTGACCTGCTCGGCACGGGTCCCGCTTTCATAGGCGAGGCCCATCACTTCCAAGCCGTATGAGCTGTAGAGGCGCTGCAGTTCCTTCAGGTGGGGAATTGATTTCAGGCATGGGTTGCAGTTGCTGTACCAGAAATCGAACAGCACCACCTTGCCCTTGCGGTTCTTGGTGAACTCCCAGGTTTTTCCATCGAGGTCGAGCAGGGCCATTTGCTCGAGCTTGTTGCCAATCAACACGCAAGACGGGGCCGGGCTCACGGTATTGGGTAGTGGCGCGGTGATGGTTGGGGCATTGATGCTAGGCGAGCTGTTGTTTGGCGGAATGCTCAACAGCGGGCTGGTATTGGCTAAAGCTGCACCACGCGCAATCCGATCGGTAGGCAGGGCTGTTTCGGTTCCCGGAGCTGAGCCGCCCCCGTTCAGGCCACTGGTTGGCGCAGGCACTGGGGGCGGTGGTACGAGGGCAGGGGCGGGTTGAGGTGGTGGCACGGGAGCAACGGGCGGCGCCACCGGCATGATTAAAGTTGGAGCACTGACCGGTGTGTTGGTGGCATTGGGAGCGCTTGGTGGAATGGGTGCGGATGGTTGCGAGGCAATGGCTTGGCCGGCCGGCATGGCGGGCATCACCAGTACGGGCGGGCCGCCATTGGGGTTGGTGGCAATGGGTGCGGGTGCAGCTTTTGGGCTGTCGCCCATGCTGATGGGTGAGGTGATCAGGCTGCCGGAACTGTTGCCTTGGTCGTTGCGCGCGGTTTCTCCGGGTGTGGCGGAGGGCACAGGCGCGGGATCGGGGTTTGGGTTGAAAGGGTTGGCGGTTCCTGGCACCGCCAGTGGATTCATCAACCGAGCTACAGGGCCTGAGCCGGTGGCGCCTTTGGGTTTGATAGGCAAAAGATCAGGTGCGGGGAGTGCAGGAACCTCTCCCGGTTGCACATCTTCAGACAAGAAAATAGTGAGCCGCGGGTTGGGCGGCGAGGCCACCACCGCCCCGCTGAAAACGCGAGTGCCTTCCTTGGTGCGGGCGATCAACTGGTAGTGCCGGCCCGGCTTGAGACCTTGAATGGTGAAAAAGCCGCGGTCATCGGCGGTGACTTCTATTTTGGCGGCCGGGCTGTTGGAGGTGTCTTTGAGGTCGAGCACTTGGATGGAGGCGCCAGCAGGCCGCTTGTTGAGGCGGTCTAGAACCTGGCCTGCCAGCAAGCCGCTACCTGCGCTCGAAGTGGTGAGAGTTCCCAAGGTTGAATCGGGGCCGGGTGGGGCATTGCTGGCCCCATTGACTGCGGTTCCTGGTGCGCCGGCGCCACGGGGCCAGGCAGGTGGGGCGGGTGCGCCTGGGGCATTTTGATGGCCCCCACCGGAGGTTGTTTGGCCTATGGGGCTTGGCTTGTTGGAGGCGGTTAGGCTGTTTTTGGATGGAAGCTGGCAGCCTGTTGCAAGGTGCAACAGGGGCAGGCAGGTCAGCCATCGCCAGCGAAACCAGTGCACGCAATTTGCCTCAAGTACCCTAAAATCACCCGCCCAAGTGTCCGCACAATTGGAGCCTAGGGGCTTATTCCCTTGGGGTGGGCTGGGGTCAAGGATACTTGAGGTTTTCTGGTATTTTTCCGGGTGCAATCGACCCACTTGAGCCTACCAACCCAATTAAATGGAATTTTTATCGGTTAGTAGGCGGGCAGTTGGATTATCTAGATTTCCCAGAATACCTGTATTTCAATGGTGGGCTTTACCCCCGGCGCGGCGGCCGGAGACGCTGTTGGGGAAGAGGGCAGATAGGTTGAGATTGCCATCGGTATTTAGAGATATTTGCTCTGCTGGCTTTTCAACCTGCAAATCTTGGCGCCCTTGGGCTTCTGCCAGCAGGGTGGGTGATGCCCAGATCCATTCGAGTTCGAGTGAGTTGGGAATGATGGCCATGCGAAGGTTGTTGAAGATGGGCTGCCAGCAGGTATCGAGTCCGGCTTGGAGGCAGTCGCGATCGTTGGTGAAGGCAAGTGGCAGCTTGGAGCGCCATAGGAAGCAGGCGGTCAGGTTGTTCATGCGGAAGGGGACTGGGTCGATGGAATCGATCAGGCGTTGGGTGGTGAGGTCGGCAATGCCCACGCCGGTGCCGTTACCGTGGCTTTCGGGCGACAAATCGAGAGCGCAGATGCGGGTGATAGCCGGGGTTGGATCTTCGACCATGGTTTCCACCAACAGGCGGCCTACCACATTGGGGTCGATACCGGCACCGCTGTAGTTTTTGCCAATTTCGCCAATGACCAGCAGATCGAGCTGGTTGAACGGGAGCCGGCCCATCAGTTGGCGGGCCTCGTCGAGCAGCACCGGTTCGCGGTCGAGCAGGTTGGCTTTTTCAACCACCTCAACCCGGGCGGTTTTTTCGCGGGCGTTTTCCAAAATGGCCATGCCGGCTTGGAAATTGGTTTTTTCCAAAATCACCCGCACAGTCTGTGGCATGCGGTCGCGCAGGCCCAGGTAGCCCCATTGGTGGTGTTGCGAGGCGCCTTCGCGCTTGCCTAAGCCGATCACGAGCATCTTGACGATGCCGCTTTCATATTTGCCGCGAAAATCGGTGTGCGGTTTGATGCGGGAGAGGGTTACCACCACATCGGCAGCCAAGGCGTTTGCATCCCAATGGACAGGCTCATCGAAGGTGGTTTTTCCAATGATGGTGCTGGTCATGTCGGTCTTCACCGGCACGCCGAGATTCTCCTCGGAAATGCCATATTCGCCGAGTAGCTCGCGCTGGCCCTTGCTGTTGGCGCCACCATGGCTGCCCATGGCGGAAACAATGAAGGGCTTGCACCCTTTCGATTGGAAAAAGGCGATGGTTTCCTTGGCCATGAGGTCGATAGCGACAATGCCGCGGCTGCCTATGCCAATGGCGACGGTTTGGCCCGGCTTTAATTTTCCGGCAAGGGCAGAACTTTCCCAAGCCTTGCGCACCGACTGGGCGATGTTGGTCAACTCGGGTTGGTTTTGGATTTGGCGAATAAGGCCAAACGGCGGCAAGTTCATGGCAATAGACCTTGGGTACTTGTGGGGGTGGTTTGTTTTCTGTTCATGTCAGGAAGGTAAAACTCTGTTAGAAATGCTAAGAGATCCGGGGGGGCTTCCCAAGCCCAGCGGGCCTGAAAAAGGAACAATTTATTGCCATGAGTCTTGTTTGCCCCATCATGAGCCTTGTTTGCCCCATGTCGGTGTGGTTGGCGGCATTTCAGGCCGGGCCCGGCGGGCAAACGCTGGAGTTGCCCCAAGCGTGGCCCAAGGTGGCCGAGACGCTGGCCAAAACAACGCAGTGGCAATTTGAATGCCCAGACTTTGCGGGCCAGGTGCCCGGGCCAGCCATGGTGGTGGATGGCAAAAGGGTGCTGCAGATGGCCGACTTGCTCGCTAGCCGCCTGAACCGGTCGGTGGTGGTCAATGCGGCAGGCAAAACGATTCGTCTGGCCCCCATGGCTGCCGGCGGGCGCTGGGTGGCGGCCCATAGCGGTAGCTTTCGGCTGGTTGCCAAGGGTGTTGGGCGCGAGGAAGATTTTGCCAACCCGGTGGAGGGGACACGGCGAACTTTGAAAGTGGAACTGGGGTGGGAGACGGATACCAATCCGTTATTGGTTCCGGCCGTGTGGGAAGAAGTTTTGATCCGGTCGGTGGATGGTCAGGAATGGGTGGAGAAGGTGGCCTTGGGTTTGCGGGAGCCTGATGCACAAAGAGAAATGCAGGTGCCATTGCCATCTTTAAAAACCGCCGGCCTTACTGAGGGGTGGAGTGCAAAACTTACTGGGCGGGTGGTGCTGGCGCAGAAGATAGTGGAGGTGGGATTGGGACCGCTGGGCGATGTTTTTGCAAGGGTGAAGCGGGGCTCGGTGGTGGGCGCGCAAGAGGGGGCCTTTGCTTGCAAGTTGGTGGCGGCATCAAAAAACGGCCGGCGCATCTCGCTGGGGGTGCGGGTGGAGCGCGACCCTGCCGGGCCGGGGCTTGAATCGTACCAAAGCTGGGTGGTATTGAACCGACTGTGGCTTGTGGACAAACTGGGGGAAGAGGTCAGGCCCATTGGCCAAGTTTTGGAGCGGGAAGATGAGCGGGCCGCCGAGGTGACCTACCATCTGCTTTTGCCCGAGGGTACCGAGGCCCGTCCCCGGGAAATACGCTACCGAACGCTGACAGGCATTCGTGGTGAAACAGTGCAATTTCAATTGAAAGGGCTGCCGGCCCTGCCCTGAAACGGAGAATGAGCCATGTCGGAAAGCACAAGTGCGGAAAGCCCGCCTTTGGGGGATTTTTTTGTCAGGCAATGGAATGTGTACGACCGCATGGTGCGGGCCAATCTGCTTTGCCATGTGGAGCTTTTTGCGGCATTGCGCGAGGAGTTGCTGGGCATTAGCCCCAACTTTTCGATTCTGGATTTGGGCTGTGGCGATGCCTCAAGCCTGGCCAAGGCGCTGACAGGCATTCGGGTGTCCAAATGCGTGGCGATTGATGTGGCGGGCGGGCCATTGCTGCTTGCCGCGCGCGACAACCTGCGCTTCAAGGGCATTCCGGCCGAGGTGAAACAGGGGGATATTCTGGAGCATGTTTCCGCCCCACCCAAGCGGGGTTTTGATGCGGTTACTGTTGCTTACGCGCTGCACCATCTGCTTACCGCTGACAAGGAGCGGTTTTTCAAAGGGGTGGCGCAATGGGTCAAGCCGGGCGGCAGTCTGTGGCTGATCGATGAGATCATGCCCTCAGAGATGGTCCGTGAAGGTTGGCTGGCCAAAATGCTGGAACATTTGCATCAAGCGGGCGGGGGTATTTACAGCCCCGAGGAGTGGGCCACCATCGATGCCCATGTGCAGGCGTGTGATTTTCCAGAAACCGCAGCAGGGTATCAACGCATGGCCAGCGAGGCCGGATTTGCCAGTGGCCAAATTCGACTGATCACTGGGAGTGGGTTGTTGGGCATGATGCGCTTCACGCGCTGATCATTTGCCGGGCTGGTCCAAGTGCCGCATCTGCCTGCGGGCCAACAAGCCAATACCACCCACCAGGCAGGCGGGCGTGCCCAGCAGCATGCCAATGCTCACATTGTAAGCCCATTGGCTTCCGGCCCGGCTCGATCCATCTTCATCGGGGGGCAAATTACCCGAGCAGGCCGGGCAAGCTTGCAGGCAAGGGCAGAGCAGCGCCAAGGCGGCGAAGGTTGGCAGTACAGTTTTTATGCAAGCGCGCATCAATTCCACTCCGCAGCGCCGGGCAGCCGGTAAAGCATCCAGTATACCACCACGCCTGTGATAGCCACATAGAGCCAGTAGGGGTAAACCCAACGGGCCAGTCGTTTGTGCTTGGTGAAATCTTCTTTAAAGCCAAGCCACACCAGCCGAAGGGCCAGTGGTGTGATAATAATTGCCAGCACAGTGTGGGTGAGCAAAATGGTCAGATACGAATAGCGCACCCAATCTGGGGCAAGAGGTGCCCGATCGGTAAAGCTGGTCGATAAGCCCGATTTGATCACCAGGTGGTAGGTGAGGTAATAGCCCAGGAACACGGCCGAGCAAAGCACCGCGCATAGCATCGCGGCGGTGTGTGCCTTGCGGTGCCCTGTGAAGATGAGGGCCAGGCCGCCCACCAGGAAAATCCCCGCCAGCCCGTTGAGAAAAGCGTTGGCCTCGGCCGATGGGACAAGCCATTCGGTTCCTTTCTTTTCGCGCAGTAGCATATCGATTTGGGCCCGCAGTTTTTGCATGGCCTTTGCCTGCTCTTTTTCACCCTCGGGGCCTTCAGCCTCGTGCGGCAGCCCGGGAAAATAACCACGAATCGCGCCGTTCTTGTCCACTAGAACCAGCTTCAACGGGTGGTCGATTTCGAAGCCCGGCTTCACTTCCCTGCCTTCGCCTGGGTTGTTGCGCTGAATGCCCAGCTTGAACTGTTCGCGGATCATTTTGTGGATGGAATCTTCTTGGCCCAGGAGGAATTTCCAGCGGGCCGGATCGGCGTGGAATTTGTCGGCAAATTGTTTCAACTCGTTTGGGTTGTCGCGTGCGGGGTCGACCGTGAAACTGACCAACAACAAGTCTTTGCGGTCCTTGGTGCGCTTTTGGATTTCCTCCATGGAGGCGGTGATCTGCGGGCACCCGCCCAGGCAACGGGTGAATAAAAACGATGCAACCCAGACTTTGCCTTTCAGCTTTTCGGGGGTCCAGGTTTCTCCCGTGGTGTCTTGGACCGAGAAAGAGCCTACTTGGCCGAAAGGCTCGCCTAGTGGTTCGCCACCGTCCCAAAGGCGGCATCCACCAACGAGTGCCAACAAGGCGCACAGGGCCAGGGTAGCAATGGCTCGGCTGGTCATTGGATGCTCCATGCAAACAGGCCATCGGGCAGTAGCGCTAGCACCATCACTGTGGCGACCAAAAAAATGGGAATCAACAAGAACGCCAAAGGCTTGCCATGGCGGTTCAGGTGCAGGTGGAACCAGAGGCACAGGGCGATAGGCATGGAATAAAAGGCCCAGAACACCGGCTTGGGCAGCCCTGCCAAGGCTGGAATGCTCTTGATAAGTGTGACACCCGCAAGGCATGCGAGCATGACAAGTGCGGTTATCCACAAACCAGTGGAAGATTCGGGCGAGGCCGGCTTGGATGGGTTTTGGTTCATGGCGCTCATACCAAATAGAGCAGTGGGAAGATGATGATCCACACCAGATCGACGAAGTGCCAATAGAGTGCGGTGTTGGCGAGGTAGCCGTATTGGGATGGGCCCAGTCGGCCGATCAGACCGGCAAAGGCGGGAATGGCAAGGGCCATCAGCCCTGCCACCAGATGGATGCCATGCAGGCCGGTGATGAAGAAGTAACACGAGGCCCAGAGGTTGCCGTGCGGGAGGGCGGGCTGGATGGGCAGCTCGGCTTGCAACGGGCGATTTTCAGCTTTTGCTGTCTGGTTCGAGGCTCGGATTGACTCGTTGGTTTGGAAGACCATGCGGGCAGCCATGGAGGCCGAGCCGGTTCCTTTATCGAGGGCGGTGAATATGCCATAAGCGAGGTTCTTGCCGGGGTCGCTTGTGATGCTATCGAGCAATTGGGCCGAAGCCTCGGGTGTGGCGGGCTTTTCCTTGGCTGTTAGCAGCTTGTATTCTTTGCCGGCAAGCTGCTCGAGTTGTGGTTTGAGCAAATCGAGCCAGCCCAGGCCGGGGCCCTCATCGTAGCGGCGGGCGATTGTCGACCCCTCGGCGAACACTTCGCCAATCCTGCCGGGTAGAAGTTGGTGGCGGAACTTGCCATAGTATTCATATCCTTTGACGCCCAAAAAACACACGCCCAAGGCGATGGCGGCGAAGAGCGACCGGGTGGCGTGTTGGCTGTTGCCAGCCGCCAGATTTTGCACAGCCAAGCTGACCAGCACGCTACTAAGCAGCAACAAGGATGTGTTGAAAAGGCCGATCCACGGGTTGAGGTGCACCTGAGCCGCGTTGGGCCATCCGGCGCCATCAGCACCGGCGACACTGTTGCGCAGGATGAGGAAGGTGGCCAGCAAGGCCGCAAAGAACATCACCTCGGTGCCAAGGAAAAGCCACATGCCCATCTGGCCCATCGCCAGGTTGCCGGGGGCGGGCATGGATTCATCGGTAGGCGGGCTGGGGTGGCTCATGGTTGCGTCTCCTTAGCAGGAGCGGGGATGTTGGACTGGGGTAGGGCGGTTGGTGGGGTGACTGACTGGTCCTGGGGTAGGGGTCTTGACTCATCAATCAGCAGAAACGCCAAAACCAACGGCCAATGCAGCAGCGATGCCCGCAGGGCTTTTCTGGCCATGGGCACGGTTGGCGCCCTGAAGAAATTGATGGCCGCGTAGAGGAACATGAGGCCAGACAGCGTGCTGCCAACCAAGTAGAGCATGCCGGGGCGGCGGTCGTAAGGGAATAGCAGGAATGGGGATAACGAAATAGCCAGCAGCGCGAGGCAATAAATCACCATTTGCAATCCGGTGTTGCGACCGGTGCTATCGCGGACTGTCAGCATTTTCATTCCGGCCGCGGCATATTGGTCTTTGTACATCCATGCGATGGCGAGGAAGTGCGGTATTTGCCAAATGAACAAGATGAGGAACAGCGACCACGCGGGGCCATCCATTTGGCCGGTGATTGCCAGATAGCCCAAGATGGGCGGCGTGGCCCCAGGGGCAGCCCCAATGATGGTGTTCAGGTCGGTGACCATCTTCAGGGGGGTGTAGATGAGCACATAGGCCAGCAGGGTGAGCAGCGCCGCAATGGCGCAAGGCGGCGAGGGTAGAAGTAGCCACAGGTACAGCGTGCCCAAAATTCCAAGAGCCAACCCGAACAGGGTGGCTGCTTTGGTGGTGAGCCGGCCGGCGGGCAGTGGACGGTTTTTAGTGCGAGCCATGAGCGCATCGGTTTTTTTTTCTAGCACCTGGTTGAGGGCACTGGCACCGCCAGCCACCAAACCCGAGCCGAAAACCGCATGGAATAGCAACAGCCAGGAAAAGCGATGGGGGTAAAGCTCACCCGCAAGGTAAGCACCCGCCGCCACACTGATTAAAACCAGCACCGCGATGCGAGGCTTGGTGAGTTCGATGAAATCACGGGTAATAGTAGGCTTTCCGGTCTTCATGATGGTGGAAGCCTGAATATCGCGGCCGTTTGAAGCTGTGGCAGTGCCAGCCTGGGTCATGGTTGGCTCCGCAGCATGGCGAATGGTGTTTTTGCAAAGGGCGAATTGGCAAGGAAAGAGCCTTGGGTGATACTGCCCTTCAATTGGCCGGCCCGTGTCCATGCGGCCACCACCCAACTGAGAAAAACCGCCCCCAACAGGGAATGGCTGGTGCGAAGGAACGCCTCGGCCATCGAACGGGCCTCAGGGTAAAACGCTTGACCTGAACCAAATTTGCCCAGCCATGCCTCCACACCCAAAATCACCTGCAGCAGCAGTAGCACGCCTAGCCCGCGGGACCAGAACTTCAAACCGTTTATTTTGGCGGCGGAAACTGAAAGTGCCCCAACCCAGCCGGCGATTAAGATGGCGAACAGCACATGCAGCCTTTGCGCCCAGGTGGCACCCTGATGGCGAACCACCACGGCCCAAATGAGCTGCAACAGGCACAGCACCACCAAAGTTGTGAGCAAGCGCCTGGATTGCGCGAGGGAGGCGGTGAGTTGTTCCGACCGCCTCACAGGCCAGGCCAAGATTGCAGTGAGGGTCACCAGCGCCAGAACCATCTGGCCAATAGCGCCATGGATGGTGGCAAGCTCAGGGCCCACCAAGGCGTTCAAATAAACTCGCAGGCCTCCCAATAGGCCTTGGGTGACCACTCCCACATAGCCAAGCGAAGCGGCAAGCCGCATGTGGGAGCCCGGAATTTGCAATAAGGCATCCCAAATCGCCAAAGTGATTAGGCCCATGGCCGATGCCAATGCAAGCAGCGTTCCGGGCAAAAGCAGGGCCTTGTTGACAGCGCCCAACGGGTCGCTTTTGGCCAATTCACGGTTGACAGAGGCCATAGCCAGTGCAATTCCCAGAGAAACGCCAATCACCATGAGCAGCGGTATTAGCCGCGCGCCCCGGCCACGCGAGGCCCACGCCGCGATGGCGGTGGCAAGAATGAACAGGCCAGCAAAATAACCGGCCACGCGATGGATGTGCTCGATGAAAAATCCGGCCGACTGGTTCCATTCGATGCCCAGCAGGAACCAAGGCTCGGTGGGCCAGATGGGATCGACCATTCCCACACGGTAGGTGGTGATGAGAGTGCCCAGCAGGATCAAAACAAGAACACACGATGCGCTCAGCCAAGCCAAGCGAGCTGTGAACGGGAAGCAGGTGGGAAGGGCACGGCTAACTGGCATAGTAGTGATCGGGCCTCAGGCGGATGCTGTCTGTGGAGTGTGGTCGGTGGCACCATCGCCGCCGTATTCGTAAGGCCCGCGGTACACCACGGGGATACTTTCAAAATTGCCGTGGGGTGGGGGCGAAGGTGCCTGCCACTCCAGGGTGTTGGACTCCCACGGGTTTTGGGTGGCTTTCTTGCCAAAGAAAACGCTGAAAATGAAATTGGCGAGGAAGATCAGTTGGGCCAAACCCAGCAACATGGCACTGATGGTCATGAACCGGTTGAGGGACTGGAAGGGTTGGAGGAACTCGTACAGGGTGGGGTCGAAATAGCGCCTTGGATGGCCACCGATGCCGAGGATATGCATGGGGTAAAAGGTGCAATTGGCCAATATGAAAGTCAGCGCGAAGTGGAGCTTTCCAAGCGGTTCCGACATCATGCGGCCGAACATCTTGGGGAACCAGAACTGGGTCGCGGCGAACAGGCCAAACAAGGTGGAGAGGAACAGCACATAGTGGATGTGCGCAACGATGAAGTAGGTGTCGTGGATTTGCACATCCACAGGGGTGACGGCCATGAAGATACCTGACAGGCCGCCAATGACAAACATCGACACAAAGGCCATGGCGTTGAGCATGGCGGTTGTGAACCGGATATTAGCTGCCCAAAGAGTGGCCAGCCAGTTGAAGGTTTTTACCGCGCTAGGCAGGGCGATAAAAATGGTGGCCAGCATGAAGCCGGCGCCCAGTCGGGGGTCCATGCCACTTTGGAACATGTGGTGGCCCCAAACGATAAAGCCAAGCCCGGCGATGGCGGACATGGAATAGACCATGGGGCGGTAGCCAAACAGTGGCTTGCGGGCGAAAACCGCCAGGATATCAGACACCATGCCCATGGCGGGCAGCAGCATGATGTACACAGCGGGGTGCGAATAAAACCAGAATAGGTGTTGCCAAAGCAGCGGTTGGCCACCACCCGCTCCGGTGCTCCAGGCGCCAAATTGCGCGCCCCCGGGTGGCAGAAAGAAAACCGTGCCCAATATTTTGTCGGAAAGCTGCATGAGTGCCGCCACTGTTAGGGCGGGCAAAGCCACAGCTTGCAAGATGGCAGTGATAAAAAGCGACCACACCGTGAGCGGCATGCGCAGGAGCGACATGCCCGGTGCCCGCATGTGGAGGACAGTGGTGATGTAATTGACGCTGCCCATCATGGAGGAGACGCCAGAGAAGAAGACCGCCAAAAGCCAAAGGGTTTGACCCAAGCCTGCATGGCGGGCGGCGGGCGAGTTGTAAGAACCGTCTATCAGGTCGGCGCTGGAAATGGTGGGGTAGGCGGTCCAACCCACACCCGAGGCGCCACCGTCGACAAAAAAGCTGGCCATCAGCAGGCCGAAGGCTGGCCACATAAACCAGTAGGAGAGCATGTTCAAGAGGGGGAAGGCCATGTCCCGAGCGCCGATCATCAAAGGGATGAGGAAGTTGCCGAACGCGCCAGTCAGCCAGGGGATGATGACCAAAAAGATCATCACCGTGGCGTGCATAGTGAAGAGCATGGTGTAAAACTCGGGCGACATGCGTCCGCCCCACTCAGCGGGGATTTGGCTGGCGAGACCCGGGATCAGTCTGGTGAGGATGCCTATGGACTGGTCTGGATAACCCACTTGCAGCCGAACCAGCAAAGCCAAGCCACCGCCAACCAACAGAAATAGGAGAGAGCTGAACAGGTATTGGATACCGATCACCTTGTGATCGGTGGAGAAAATATAACGCCCGATAAAACCCGGCTGGTGATGCTTGTGGGCGTGGTCGCTAGACTCTTGCGAAAGAGGGGTTGTCTGGCTCATTATTCTTTACCGGCCGGGGTGTCGGAGGGCTTGGTTGCGGCGGCCAAAGAGTCTTTGCGGGCCGTTTGCTTGGTTTTGGTTTCGCTTAGCCAGCGCATGAAGTCTTCCCGGGTTGCATGCACCACCACCTTGCCACGCATACGGTAGTGGTTGCCGCCGCACAGTTCCGCGCAGGCTATTTCCCAGCAGCGCTCGGTTCCATCGCTGTTGATGTTGGTTTTGTCTGTTCGTAACAGGGCAGGGATGGTTTTGCCGGGGAGCATGTCTTGTTTGAAGCGGAACTGGGGCATGAAGAAGCTGTGGATGACATCGGTGGTCCGCAGCATCAGCCGCACTTTGGCACCTTGCCATGCGTGCAGTTCGTTCACAACATGCACATCGTCAGCCGCAGGAGTGGATGCCCACAACAGGGGGTTTGTCGGCTTGGCTTTGGCCGGGTCGGCATAGCGCATGCGCCATTCCCATTGCTTGCCGGTTACCGTGACTAGAAGGTCGCTTGAATCGGTGGCTGGGTCGTAGCCAACCGGGATGGAGCTGTCTGAGGTTTGGCCTTTCATTTTCGCCCAAGTGGGCAATTGGGCGATGGCGATGACGGCCAAAAAGAAAGCGGGCACCAGCATCCAGGCGATTTCCAAGGTGTGGTTGCCATGGACCGGTTTGGCCCGACCGTTTGCAGGTGGCTTTTGCACCATGGTGTAAATCAAAACAGCCTGCGTGATGAAGTAGAAAATGCTGGTCAGGAACAGCACAAGGTTGAAAAGCCCGTCAACTTCAGCTCCCAAATCATTGGCGGTTTCGGGCAGCCACAACTGGTTACAGGCGCACCAAGCGGTGTAGCCTGCCAAAGTGGCCGCATTGAGGCCGATGAGGGCGGCCCAATACTTGTTGGACCTGGTTGCCAGCAGCCAGGTAAAAAAAGCCACCGCCGTGAGGGCAAGGGGAATCCAGTGTTCCGATGCGGACCAGTTGAAATGAAGCACCGCAGGCTCGGTCGCTTCAAAGGCAGCGCTGGGTCCTTTGTCGAGCAGCATCACTGTTTGGCTCCGCCGTGGATTTGCTGACGGATTTCGGGTGGCAAGGTTTCGGGGTAGGGAATGGCCAATAAAAAACGGACCAAATCCCACGCCTGCCTGGCCGGATCTCCATCTTGCAAGTTGGCCTTGGGCATGCCGCAAGGCGGGATACCGCGGAAAATTCGGTAATAAAGGTCAACAGGCCGGCGGCCACCCTTGTAGACCGGGGTAGTCAAATTGGCCGGGCGCACCACCCCGCCCCAGTTGTCAAAACGCAAGGCGCTCTGACGGCCGTAGCCAGCATGGCAGTTGACGCATTGGACCTGAAAGATCTTTAAACCATTGGCAAGCGACTGCGAGGTAGTGGGCGCATCACCGTAGGGGTCTGCCATGGGTTGAATGGGGTTATTGTCGGCGGCCGCATACTCGCGAAGCAGGCGGTCGAGCAGCTTTTCCATGCCGGCAGTTAACAGTTTGTCTTTGGTTTTGGCCACGAAGTCTTCGACATCGGCTTCTGGGTCTTCCCACTCGAGGGCCCCGGCCAAGAAGCGGGCGGTTCGAGCCTGCGCTTCTTTTTTAGGATCTTTTTCAATGGCTTTTATGGTTTCGGCATCTTGGCGCAGGGCGTAATACAGGGCCCAGTATTCAACCTCCCCACGGATACTCAGATGCAGGGTGTAGCTGGCCAGTGCCTGAATATCCTCTTCGGCAAGCAAAGCGAAGCTGGGCATGGAGGTGCCATCAAGGCCCTGGTGGAGGGTGCGCAGGATGTCCACCCGACGGGGCCGGGCTTTTAGGGGTTGGTTGCCCGTCTCAAGCTTGTGTTCGGCAGTGGAGATGAATTTAAACTCGCCTTGGCGGAAATCACGCGGGAGTGGGTTCAGCCAGCCACTGGTTGCCCCGGCGCCCTCACCACCCAAACCATGGCAATGGAGGCACAGACGACGATACTGTTTGCTTCCCCGCTCCAAAACAGCAGGGGCAAGGTTCAACGATGCCGATAGCTTGCCAATGGCGGCAGCCGCAGACCCTTCATTGCCCACACGGGGCTTGGCTGGCGTGCCGAATTGGCCCATCAAAAAGGTGTTCACCTCATCGCGCCAGGCTTTGCCCCATTCGTGGGAATCAAGGTCGCCGGATTCAAAATGGCAACACCCTGATCAGCAAGCCAGCGCAAACTAACCTCGGGTTTACCAGGAGGCGGGAAGGCTGGGGGCGCTGTGGCCGGTGCTTTTTCGAGGTTGATCAGAGGGTTGGACCGCAATGGATAGACGACCCCATCGGGGATTTCAACAACCCCACAACCCAGAATACCGCCAGTTACGGCAAGCCCAGTGACGGAAAGCCATGCCATGGCCCAAGCGGTTAGGGCAAAGTAAACGGTGGACCCAGTCCTGGCTTTTCCGGGCAATGGGCCGCGCTTTTGAGTAAGGTCTTGATGCATAGTGCTATCTGGCCTGTCGAAAGGCACCCATTTCGAGTGCTACGCTCCAAGGGGCATCTTATCGATTCGGGGCAACCTTTGTGCCATGGTTAATCAAAGGTTGTTCCAGTTGTTGTTGGTGGCCTTATTTTTTGTCCTAAGGCCTTTGGTAGCAGTTGTTTGCTTCCTTTTCAAAAAGTTTGGCGGCTGTCTGGTTAGCCGGAAATGCGCGGCTGCTTTTTCCCGGAAATCGGAATCATTCGGCAGGGGTAATCCAACCTTGGGGTTTTGGGGGGACTAGTGCTGCATGGATCAATGGCGAATAAAGCTCGGGTCTGCGATCTGCCAGCCGGCTGATTTCATGTTGGCCGGGAACCCGAACCAAGTGCTTGTTACGCGCAAGCGTGGGGTCAAAGGTGGCAAAAATGGTGGCCGGCTGGTCATCCTCTGAGATAGCCAAGTACTCGCCGCCCGGGTTGGCGATTCGGCTTCGGCCCAAGAAATGAAACCCGCCCTCGTCTCCCACCCGGTTGCAAACCGCGTGGAAAACATGGTTTTCCAGAGCTCGGGCCGCTACCAAGTGCTTCACCACACCCATGGCTCCTTCAGGCCAGTTGGTGGGCAACACAATCAAATCGGCTCCTAGCAAGGTGAGAACCCTGCACGTTTCGGGGAAGCTGCCGTCGTAACAAATTAGAATTCCAAGCCTGAGTCCTTCAATCTCGATGATCCGGAACGGCTCTGAGCTGGCGGTGGTGAAGCGGTCGAGCCCCATCCAAGGCAGGTGGGTTTTGCGGTATCGATCGACCTGACCTTGGGGCCCGAGCAATGCCGCCGTGTTGTAAAGAGTGTTGCCCTCTTTTTCGGCGGTGCCAACCACCGCGTAGACATTCAGGCGTGAGCAGGCCTGTTGAATGGCGGTCAGGTGGGGCGAATCCAAGGGGATGGCACTATCCAGCGCCTCTTGCCTGGTTTTGAAGGAATAACCCGTGATGGCACATTCGGGAAAAATGACCAGCCTGGCCCCCTGGGAAGCCGCGCTTTCCAAATAGCTAAGTATTTGCCGGGTGTTTTGGGCATTTTGGCCCAAAGTCACATCCATTTGCACGCAGGCGATGGTCCAGAGGGGGCTGTCTGCCATGAGTTAGTTCCAAGTTTCGCGCTGGGTGTTGCGAATGGAGCAAGAGGGGGCGTCGGTGTTGCCAAGCCAGGCATCCCAGGCCCCGTGATCTCCCACATCAACACCTTCGTTCTGGGCGGTTTTTTGCAGGTGGGTTTGCAGATCGAGGAAAAAAGCGGCGTCCATCAGGTCCATCTGGTTGCGCAGTTGGCTGTGCAGGACCCGGTAAAGAAGCTTCCATTCGGCCAGAGGGTAAGAGTCTGCCAGACGCATGGTGGGTATCCATTGGATAGGGTTCGCTAGGATATATCCGGAGAACGTTTTGATCATAGAGGATTTTAACCGCATGGAAGTGTTGTTGAGCAACGACGATGGTATTGATGCCCCCGGGCTGCGGGCCCTTTTTGACGCCTGTGGCGGCTTGGGGAATTCCGTTCGCGCGACAGTGGTTGCCCCGGAGGAATGCCATAGCGCAGGTGGCCACCGGGTGACTACAGAGCGCCTGCTAGCGGTGCGTCAGCACGCCCAGGACTGGGTGGGGGTGGATGGAACCCCTGCCGATTGCGTGCGAGTGGCATTGCACGGGTTGAGGCAAAAACCAGACTGGGTGCTTTCGGGTATCAATTCGGGCGGGAATTTAGGGGCCGATGTCTACCTTTCGGGTACGGTGGCAGCCGTGCGGGAGGCCACTATACACGGGGTGCGGGGTATTGCTTTTTCACACTATTTGGGCCGCGGTTTACGGTTTGATTGGGCCCGCGCCACGCGCTGGGCGCAAAAAGTTCTGTCGGTGTTGAAAGATGAAACCCTTCAGTCCGATGAATTTTGGAATGTGAATTTCCCTAGTTTGCCCAATGGTGCCCAAGATCCAGAGCTGGTTTTTTGCAACCACTTGGGATCATCACTCCATGTGGCCTACGAGGAGGTGGACGGGGGATTCATTTATGCAGGAAATTACCATGCCCGGGCGAGAGACCCGGGCAGCGATGTGGAGGCATGTTTCAACGGGGCGATAGCGATTAGCCGGGTGAGGCTTTGATCAAACCGTTTACTCAAATGATTATCAGGCGGCGTGGGTCATGACCAAGGCGGCGTTTTGCCCGCCAAAGCCAAAACTGGTGGAAATAGCCTTGGTTACAGGCAAATCCCTAGCTGCATTTGGGACATAGTCGAGATCGCACCTTGGGTCTGGTTTGGTCTGGTTGATGGTTGGCGGAACCACGCCTTTGTACAAGCTCATGGCCATGGCCACTGCCTCCACCGCACCGGCAGCACCGATTAAATGGCCAATCATGGACTTGATCGATGACATGGGCAGATGGTGTGCGTTGTTGCCGAACACCCGCTTCACTGCGGTGGTTTCCATCAGGTCGTTCAGGCGGGTGCTGGTCCCGTGCGCATTGATGTAGTTGATATCGGAAGCGTTCAGCTTGGCCTCGCGAAGGGCCCATTCAATGGCCCGAACGGCACCGCCTGCTTCCGGGTCTGGTTTGGTGATCGCGTAAGCGTCGAAGCTGGAGCCCATGCCGGCGACTTCGGCGTAGATGGTGGCGCCACGCTTGCGGGCGTGCTCGTAGTCTTCCAGCACCAAGATTCCCGAGCCTTCACCCAAGACGAAGCCGTCGCGTTCGCCGTCGAACGGGCGGGAGACCTCGGAGGCGTTGCGTTTAGCGGGGCTGAGGGCGCCCAGCGAAGAATAGGCCAGCATCAGCAGTGGGTCGATACGGCTGTCTGCTCCACCCGCAATGCAGTAGTCGGCATCGCCACGCTGGATAAGGCGGAATGCCTCGCCAATGGCTTGAGTACCTGCAGCGCAAGCGGTGGTGATCGTATTGTTGGGACCTTTGGCATTGTGCAGCAAAGAGATGTGTGCGGCCACCATATTGGGAGATCG
>CAIWHS010000136.1 GCA_903912515.1 uncultured Planctomycetaceae bacterium | reverse complement strand
GCAAGCTGCTCAGCAACATGCCACCGCCATATAAAATTACCCACAGCACAGCGATCGCCGCAAACGAATTGGGTACCAGCGCGCTCACCATCACCCCAAGCGAGATCACCACCGCCAGCATTGCCGCAGAGATTCCCAGCGCCGCCAAACCGCCAGTTACATGAATGTCTTCGTGCAAAAACATCTTGGCTGCCGCAAGCCCCACCAGGCCCAAGGCAACATGCGTTCCCAATATCGCAAGCAAACGCCCGTGCCATTTACCCAAATAATACTGAAATCGGCTGATGCCGCGGCTCAAAACGCTGTCCGCCAAACTGCCCCGCTCACCCGATATGCTGCTTGCCGATAGCACCGCCACCAAGGCCACACTCACCAGCACAGTCCACTGCGTCAGGTCAGCCAAAAAGTGCGACGCGTGCTGAACCACACCCGTGACTTTGTACACACCCACACGGTACAGCAGGAATCCCGTTCCAGCCGCCACCATCACTAAAACCCACAGTCGGTATACCCAACTGTAAAACACCTGCACCACATCCGTCTCAAGTACTGCCAGATAGGGCAATAGAGGGTTGTAGGGCAATTCCGCTTCAGCCGGAGGTGGCTCAGGCTGGGCCTGCTGCCCGCCGCGGCTAGGCAGCTTGACGATAGATGCGGGTGAAGCCACGCTGCTCCTCCTTTTCCACCAAATCGAGGTAGGCTTCCTCGGTTTGTTGGCCTACGCTTCTCACCCCGACAAGGCCCACCTTAGCCTCGTCCACCGCCGACAACACCATCGCCATCGCCGGAGCCGCCGCCACATCTTCCTGCAATTGCACCGTCATGCGCCGGTGTTGTAGCGAAGCATGTTTCACCTCGCCCAACCCCTTCACCCCTTGCAGGGCGCGGGCCACCGCCTTCTGGTCACCTTCCAGGTCCAATTCATAATGGTTTCGCCGCATCCGGCCCTTCAGGTCCTGTAGCGGGCCAGAGTAGATCAGATGCCCGTTGCTCAACACCGCCGCATGGTTGCAAACTTCGTCTATGTCACCAAGATTGTGGCTCGAGACTATCAGGGTTTTCTGCTTGCTCAGGTTCTTGATCAGGTCTAGCATGCTGCGCCGGGCTTCTGGATCAAGCCCATGGGTCGGCTCGTCCCAAATCAACAATTCCGGATCATTGATCAAGCTGGTCGCCACCGCCAAGCGAGCGGTCATGCCACTGCTGAAGGTGGATATTGGGCTCGCACTGGCACCAAGCAAATCCACTGCCCGAATCAACGATGCCAATCGCGGCTTCCGCACATTACGCGGCAACCCGAACAGTTTGGCCATGTAATCCAGATAAGTTATCGGCGTCATTCCTCGGGGAAACCGCGGGTTGGTTGGAATAAAACCAATCCGTCGCCGCAGGTCCGCCGTGTTGGGTCCCATGGCGCGACCAAACACTTTCACCGATCCCGCGGTGGGATGATGCAATCCAATAATGAGGCGCAAGAGGGTTGTCTTGCCCGCACCATTGCTACCCAACAAACCCAGAACGCAGCCGCGTTCTAGCTTAAGGGTGACATCATTCAGGGCGATCTGGCGGTTTTGATATATTTTCGTGAGTTGCTTAGTCTCAACCACCAGATCCTCCGCAGCGGTTTCCGCCACGGTGCGCCTCCCACGCCAAAGTTTGCAGCCCATAACTATGGACCGTCACCTCTTCATCTTCGACCTGTTTACCCCTTCTCCATCACTATGCTTCTGGGTAGTAACTTCGTTTTCCTTGGAATCAGCCGGTTGACCGGTGGGGTTTACCTCGTCTACCCTCTTTTTCATGGAACCCGCAAATCCCACTCAGACTCCCTCACCCAACCTCTGGCTCCGGGGGGTAATCTGGCTATTCGCAGCGATTTTCCCAGCTATTTACGCCATTTGGCGCTTGGGAATCCACCAAACAGGCTGGATGGTCCCCGCCGTTCACGATGGCGACGGACTGATGATGCTCCAATGGATCGACGCCATTTCCCAAGGTTTCGGTTTCATCGGTGACCCACGCATGGGCTACCCCGGCTCACAAGATTTAAGTGCCTTCCCCCGGGCTGACTGGCTACATCTGGGAATTCTGTGGGCTTTAGCAAAAATAGGCTGTCCAGCCGTTATGACTTACAACATTTATTTGGTGGCAGGTTTTTCGTTCTGTTCCATCAGTGCCACCCTCTTTTGGTACCTAGCTGGCAGCCCACTTCCCCGTGCCTGCCTGTTAGGGGTTTTATTCTCCTTGCTTCCCGGGCATTTCCAGCAGGTCCATCACCTGTTCCTGGCCGGTTACTTCCTCATTCCTTGGCAGGTGGCGCCTGCCATTCGCCTCGCAAGGGGCCAAGGCCTGCAAAACTGGCTCCCAGGCTGGTTCGAGCTGTTTTTTGCCCTCCTCGGTGGTTTGGCCGGTCTTTATTACGCTTGGTTCGCAGCCTTCGTGGTGGTGGTGGCCGGCTTGAGAGCCACCTGGCTCTGCCAATCTGCCAAACCGCTAAGCCAAGTTTTTATCCTCAGCCTTGTGGCAGCCTTGGCAGCAGGTTCGGGGTGGCTCCCAGCATGGCTGGCTGGGCAAGAGTCGGGCCAAAATGCTGCGGTGGGCGCCCGCATGGCTTTGGAAGCCGAACTATATTCCTTGCAGCCCCTGGCCCTTGCGCTGCCCCCGCAAGGCCATGCCTCAGGCTTGGGATTGTTTCGCGCCGAATACATGGGCCCCCACCGGGCTCTGCACGAGGCCGAGGCTGGTTACATCGGCCTCACCGCTGTAGCTGGTCTCATGGTCGCCTTGGTTGCCCTGATTGTCTCAAACCGCCAGCAACCCGCCGAAGCCCTAGGCCTTTTGGCCCTTGCCGCTTTGACCTATGGAATCACGGGGGGCATGGGAGATTTGGTGGCTTGGCTGGTTCCAGGCATTCGGGTTCTTGGCCGCATCAGCTTCCTGCTGGCTTTTGTCGGCCTCAGTGTTTGGGCTTTTTGGGCACCACCACAATTTTCGGGTTGGAAAACAATGGCCCTGCTCATCTCCTGGATGGCAGTCGGCTTGGTTGATCAAATGATCAAACCTGAAAGCGCCAGCCCCTCCAAGCGTCAAACAGAATGGGCCACAATGGCTGACTTCTGCCAAAACCTGCAACAGGCCTACCCACAAGGCGGCAAGCACTTCCAGCTCCCTTGGCTGGGTTACCCCGAAGGCACACCCCCAGGCACAATGGATGGCTATGCCCACTTCGCACCACTCTTGCACGCCCCCAACCATACCTTCAGCGCCGGCGGCATGATGAACACTCCAGCAGATGCCTGGCAGCGTTGGGCCAGCCACCTCGAACCCCAGCTCATGCTGGCCACCCTGAAACAGAAAGACTTCGACGGCCTCTGGATCGACACCCGTGGTTACTCGCCAAACGACCTGACCGCCCTCCTCCAAGGCCTCAAAAAACACCTCAGTCCTCCCGTAGGCCCAACTCTAGACCGAATTTGGTTCAACTTGGCCACAGCCAAAGACCTACCGACTCCCCCTCCAGCTTCCCCTCTGCTAATTCTGAAAAAAGGCCTCTTGCTTGATTCTCTCGATACTCCATCACGCCTCAGCTTCAGAATGCGTGGCACGGGAGCGGTTCGCATCCATAACCCAGGCACCAAAAAACGCTTTCAGTTACAACTGAAGGCTGAGGAAGGTGCCACTTTGCCAGGCGGCCTTATTCTTGAAGGGGCTGCATCCGATTCCGTACCGTTCGCCCCCAACCACAAACTGGAAAAAACCTACGAAATCGAACTTCCCGAAAATGCGGAGCTGGACCTGCGCCTCCGTACCACCCGAACTTGGCTTCGCCCGGCGCCCATGCCCTTACACGATGCCGCCATTTGGCTGGAAATTTCACCCACGCCTTAACTTTACCAACAACATTTTGCCGAAAAACCACCCCCCGCAGAACTTGCCGTAAACGCCTTGGGCGGCTAATATTGGGAAATCTGGCGACGTAGCTCAGGGGTTAGAGCAGGGTCTTCATAAGGCCAAGGTCGGTGGTTCAAATCCACCCGTCGCTATTACTATATTTCTAGCCAGCGCAAAACATATCACCAAGCAACACTTACATATCCAAAGTCCCCTCCCAATCAATCGTTTTGAATTCCCTTTCTTTTTTGCCAAATAATACTCTTATCGTTTCCAAGTACCCACTTTTCGGTCACCATGGGTTCATTGCTCAAGAACCCAAATCGGAACCTCACCATGCCCCACCGCTTTCCGTGCGCTCTCCTAGTGGCCATGCTTGGGCTGATCGGCCAACCATGCGTTGCCCAGTCGCCCGATGATATTCGCGAACTCAAGCTCAAAGACTGGCAACCTAAATCCATGCTCAAGACCAAGGTCACCCGGGTTGAAAAGCCCATGTACCCGGTCATCGATGTCCACAACCACCTCGGTGGCGGCAAAGATCGCCTCAAACCGGAGCAGGTCGCCAAGTACCTCACCGAAATGAACGAGGCCGGCATCCGCACCGTGGTCAACCTCGATGGCGGTTGGGGTGAAAAACTCACAGAAACCATCGCCGCACTCGACCTCGCGCACCCCGGCCGTTTTCTCACCTACACCCTCATCAACTTCGACGATATCGACTCCCCCAACTGGGGCGAACGCGAGGCCGCTCGCTTGGAGGAAAGTTTCAAGGCGGGAGCCAAGGGCCTCAAGTTCCACAAAACCTTCGGTCTCCGTGTCCGCTTCAAGGATGGCAAACTGCTGCGGGTCGATGATCCCAAACTCGATCCCATTTGGCAGGCATGCGCCAAAAATGATCGACCGGTCACCATTCATGTGGCCGATCCCGCCGCATTCTTCACCCCACTCGACCGCTTCAACGAACGCTGGCACGAGTTAAACAAAAACCCTAACTGGCTCTTTTATGGCGGCGACAACCCCAACCGCCAGGATCTCCTCGACCAACTGCACCGTGTCATCGAAAAAAATCCGCAAACAACCTTCATCAATACCCACTTCGGCAACAACGCCGAAGACCTGGCAAGCGTGGCAGAAAAGCTCGATAAATACCCCAATATGTTTGTCGATTTCGATGCCCGCATTTCAGAACTAGGTCGCCAACCTCATACCGCCCGCAAGTTCTTTCTTAAATACCAAGACCGAATCCTGTTCGGAACCGATACTACCCCCCGCCGTGAAGCGTTCCGCATCTATTACCGCTTCCTCGAAACCGATGACGAGTATTTCGACTGCTCCGAAAGCCACCATCTACAAGGATTCTGGAACATTCATGGCATCAACCTGCCGCCCGATGTCCTGGAAAAAATTTACCGCAAAAATGCTGAACGCGTGCTCTTCGGCCTCAAATCTCCAGCACAACGCGCACTCATGCAGCCCTCTGTCACCACCGTCAATAAAACCGCCGATTTCGATGTCACAGGCGACGGCTCCAACCCCGCCTGGGGCAAAACCAAATGGCTCGACCTCCACAAACGCGGTGGCGCAAACCATGACTATTCCACCCGAATCAAAATCCTCTATTCACCCACAGGCCTCTACACCCTGATGGAAGCCACCGACAAAAAGCTCACCGCCACCTTCGATAAAGACTTCGAAAACCTTTGGACCGAAGATGTCTTCGAGGCATTTCTCTGGCCCGAAGAGAAGGACCCGGTTTATTTTGAATACGAAATCTCGCCGCTCAACCGCGAGTTACCCATCGTCGTCCCCAACCTCGAGGGCAAATTCAAAGGCTGGCTGCCATGGCATTACGATGGTGATCGCAAAACCCGCAAGGCAACCTCCGTCTCGGACGGTGAAAAAAAATCTGGCAGCTCCATCAGCGGATGGAAAGCAGAGGTTTTCATCCCCTACGCGCTCATGGAACCCATGCGTAACGCCACCCCAGTATCCGGCACCAAATGGCGCGCCAATTTCTATCGCGTCGATCACGATGGCGGCAAATCCACCGGTTGGGACTGGGCCCGCGTCGGCCCAAGCTTCCACGATTTTCGCAATTTCGGCACCCTGATTTTTGAATAGCCCAAATCTTGCTTTCCCAGGAAAAAACCATGGAACTGGATCTTTGATTTATTTCATCCTCATCGGACTGGCCGCCGGCTGGCTAGCTGGAATCCTCATGAAGGCCCCAGGTGGCGGGCTGGTCAACAACCTTATTGTGGGAGTCATCGGGGCATTACTCGGCGGTTTCCTGTCGCAATTGGTTGGCATTCACGCATCCGGCCTGCTGGGAAACCTTCTCGTTGCCACCGCCGGTGCCGCCACCTTCATTGCACTGCTTCGGCTGTTGAAAAAGCCAAATGACACCCCATAAAAACTATTTGGCTCAGGCCAATCACCTCAGCCTGCCCTGAGTGCCCAAGGCCTCCACTTAGCGGTTCTTTTCTGCCTCGGGTGTTGGGTGGGCCACCTTCGGCCACTTGCGGGCAAAGCCATCATTGGTCCAAGTCACATCATTTTCCATGTCGTGGCATGTTTGGCAAAACTGATC
Source organism: uncultured Planctomycetaceae bacterium (assembly GCA_903912515.1). Classification (GTDB taxonomy): domain Bacteria; phylum Planctomycetota; class Planctomycetia; order Gemmatales; family Gemmataceae; genus UBA6894. The sequence goes on along the minus strand of CAIWHS010000136.1, from coordinate 6,339 downwards.
GGCTTTCAACACCCGGGCCTTCTTTAGCTCGGGCGTTTCACCTTCCTTGGCCTTCCATGGGTTCATCAGGTTCTGCCAAGTTGGGTCGCTACTGTTTTTCATGTGCTCACTGGCCGGCCCATGGCAACTCTCACAACCCACATTGATTAAGTTTGCACTTTTTTCTTGCGTTAAAAATCCGCCTTTATACCCATAACCAACGGTATGGCACACAATGCATTCCGGATCAAACTGCCTGCGCGACGGGTTCTTGGCGTCCACTAGCGTTTGGAAGGCATGGCCATGGCCCGATTCTTTCCAGATTTTGTAAGCCGACTGATGGCACCGCTCGCATTTGTCCGAACCGACATACCTGGGCGTGCTCTCAGGCTCCGCCGCCTGGAACGGGTGGTTCACCTGCGGATGCCTTTCCAAATACTTGTCCCGCTCCAATTCCTTGGTGTAGCGCTCCATCAACAAGGCCACCGGATTTTCCGCTTCTTTCCCCTCCGGGGTCAGGTACTCCTCACTCATCTGCACCAACTCATATTTGCTGCTGGGGCTTTTGGCGGTTTTGCCCTTCCACAGTCCCAGCACTCCCAAGTGCTTGCCCTTATGACCCACCCGCACCACCACCGTTTCCCCGCCGTCTGCATGGGCAATTCGCACTGGCTGGCTCGAAGGCTCATCCTCCTCCGAAAGGGCCAAAATCACCTGAAATTCTGGAAAAGCCCTGGCAACAGCCTCCACTTCCCGCGGCTCCTGCCCTTTCTCCGCCTTGGTGTGGTAGCCCTCATACAGCAAAACCCGCAACTCAATTCCCGCCGCATCCATCTCAGCGCGCACTTTCCCAAGCGCATCAATCGCAGGCGTGAACTTCACTTGGGGGTCCTTAATGGCTCCGGCAACCCGCAGCCCCGTCACGCTGGTAACGCCCACTTTCCAAGGTTGTCCTTCCACAGCAACCTTTTCCCAAGCTGCAGTCTGCTCCGGAAAAAGGTCGGCGGCATCTTTTAAATTGGCGGTAATCACCTTGGGCTTCGTTTCGTTCAAGGCATATTCACCCAGCACCTTGAACAACCCCACACTCGCTTCATAGGTCCCAAATCCTACTGCATGAAAGCCCATCTCTTTCAGGGCCATCATGCTGTAGCGGTATTTGATCAACCCTTGCTCGTTACCAAGGTTGACTGGCCCGCCTTTTTGCGGAATATCACCCAAATCAAATGCCGCAACGGGCCAACCCCGGCTTTTCAGAGCCCGCAAAAAATTCTGCCGACGCTCTAATCCACCCACCTGCGGCTTTGAGCAGCCGCACGGCAAAATATAGCCATGCTGTTCACCAGTGAGCACCAAGGTCAGATCGGGCTTACCCCAAGCTTCCAAGCTGCCCGCCAGTTTGCCCCAGGGTTCCACCGGCTTTGCAGCCGCCGGCTGTTCACGCATCCACCGCGCCAAACAAGAACCACCAAGCCCGGCAAAAAGTGCCAATGCCGCCACCCCAACTAGTGTGGCAGCTCGGCCAAACCATTTTCGCCCAGAGGATTCCATTCCCTCCACCATCGGTGATCCCCTCTCCCGGTTGCCTGCCTGACCGCCTATGAAACCAGTTGAAAAAACTCAGTTGTCTGCCCGGCCTGTGATCGGAATTCGAATCGTCCGGGGCTTTTCTCCGCCAATTTTCACAAATATAGCGCAATCCTTATAAACACCTTCCGAGCGCGGAAACTCGCCCGAAACCTTGCCAGGCAATACAACTGCTCGCAAATCCCAGCGAAACTTGTCTCCGAAGGGCTTCGGGCGTTTGTCCAATTCCACCTGCACAAAGGGGGCGCTATTTTCCCGGTCCACTTCCAAAGAAAGGCCCGCATCGCGCGCCTCCAATTGCACCATCGCCCTGCTCCCATCCTGCCTCTCAAAACGGTGTAACAGCAAATAGCCCCGCTCGTCGGTCCCCAATACCTCGATATCACCCTCAACCCGGCAACCAATCCGCACCGGCAGGGCATCCCGCGCTTGCTCGGGCACATCCGTTTTTTTCAGACTCACCTCAAGCCGCCGTACTAGAGGGCCAATTTCAGGCTCTCCCCCACTAACAGGTGTCCAAGTGGCACCAATAGTCACAAAAAAGAGTGTGCGAATAGGGTTTTCGCTCTCCAGTTGCTTCTGTTTCAGTTGGGCCTCGCTCGCCTTCCTGATCTCTTTCACCACCACGCATTCTTTGCCCACCGACCTCGCCGAAGTAAGGCGAACATTCAAATCAGCCACTTCAAGGTTCGATCGTGTTGGGCTTATAACCGAGATCTGGCGCTCCGCAGAAGGTTTGCCCGTGGAATTCAACACACCAAGATCAATGGCGGAATCAGAAATCATAAGCAAAGGTGCTGTGTTGATTCGGGCTTCCACCCGTACATATTGACGCAACTCAGGTTTTCCCATCCACATCGTGGCTGTCATGACATCTTTTTGAAGCTTCTCGTTTTTCCAAGTCATCCGAACCAGGCCCACCTCGCCTGGAGCCATTTCCACCATACTTTGCTTGTCCGTCAGCTCAATTTGCTTGAGGGTTTTCTCCAATTCAGCGAACTTGGGACCGCCTTGGGCCTCCTGCAACAAAGTCATGTCCGGTTTGCCATTCTTTAAAAACCCTTTTCCGTCACCCTGCCACCACGCATGGTCGAGCGGCACCTTGAAGTAAAAAACCGAGGTGCAGGTGCACTTTTTCCCTTCCAGCCCAAACTTGATGGCAGTTGGGTGAGGGTTGGTCATCCAGTAGTCATGGTGTCCAGGTTTGTAATACTCTTGCAAAAGGGAATCAGTATCCCCTGGCGGAAACACCTTAGTGGCGAACTCCGGCTCCAGGCTGGTCTCCTCCGGGTTCACATTCGCGGCCGATTTGGTGGTCCGCTGGACAACCTTTCCCATTTCAGGGTCATAATTCGACATGAAGGTGATCCCAAAGACCACCCCAACCAGCAACACAACCGCAGCCAGCCAACCCCAACTCTTCATGGTCTCGGCCCCTGAAAGTTTGTTCGTATGGCCCACCAGTTCCCGCAAGAACCTTCAAGCCGGGCAAACCAATTCCCTTTTAAATGTCAGTTAGGGGAACTGGCCTTTTTGATCGTAATTCATCTCCAGTTTAGCAAAAACCTCCCAAGCCATTTTCCAGACAATCGCCAAATTAAAACCCCCGTTGCCTTCAGGCAGCGGGGGCTCAGTGCTTCAAAAGCCAAAAAACATGAAATCAATCATCAATTCTCGGTTTCAACCGTGGTTTTGCCGGCTGAACCAACTTCTTGTCAATCAACTTCGCCTCCGCCTTCTTCAAAATTTCATTCATTTTCTCAACCGTGGCATCGCCAGGATTTAGGTCGAACCTGTCCACCAGCCGAAATCCTTTCACTATCAGCACGCTGGCTTCCGCTCCTTGGGGTATGGGGTAACGGCCCAGCAAGTCACCCGAATCCAAGCACACAGGGATATTGGGGAAAGGATCTTCCTTCGTGGTCCCCAAAAGACTTTTCAGCTTATCCTGCAAGTCGCGCCGTTTATCAATACTGGAAAGAGCCAACGGCTCCTTGAATGAGTCATCAATGAACACTGCCATTGCCCTCATTCCCAAATCGTGCAGTTTGCCCTCAAAGCCATTCAGTGCCCCCAGATTGGCTTTCCAGCCATCGGAAACATCCGTCCCCCGCACCAATAGTATGACTGTTGGCCTTGAGCCAAAATCACTCAAAGGACAGTGGTATCGGTCCGCCAATTCCCCGTTCAACACCAGTGGATGAAAAGGCCCGGGTATGTTCTCCCCAACTTTTCCTTGGCCAAAGGCAACTGGGCAAATGGCCACCATGCCCCAAAGCCCAAAACCCGCTACCAATTTTTTCATGCCTACCATACAAAACTCCGGCCAGAAGACGGTTACAGGCCTTTTTTTAGGCAGGGACTACGCCGCTTCCACTAAGTATTTGGGTGCGACGCAGGCTCTTAGAGTCTTGCCCCAAATTCAACCCCAGTCAAAGGGCCAATCGGGTCAAAACCCTTCCCAACCTTATAATCCTACGCCTTGTATGGGTGATGCAGGCAATTTTGCCTGCCAATCCCATTACCGATTCAGCGGGTCCCTACCATACGGACTAACCAAACCGGCTTTCCCTGCTGGTCCACTGTTTCCAAAACTACATCCGCATTGCTGCCAAAAAGTTCCTTCTCTTGCCGGGTAATCAGCCAAAATTCGATTTCCCCGCTCTCCCCAACATCCCGGTTCCGAACCACACTAAAGCCACGATGCGCCAGAGCCAAAAACAGCCCGTCATCCCGCAGCAGGCCAATTCCCAACGGTCGCCCATAACTGCTTTCCAAAGCACCTGAAATCTGATTCGCCACCCGCGTAGGTGCCATGGCACTGTCCGCCTCATGCCCCTTCATTGCCATCTGCCCGCCCTTCATTCCCAACCAAAGCAGCGCCCCCACAGTCAATACCCTCCACAAAACTTTCCCGACTGCTCCCTGCCTGTCTAGCAAACACCTTGCAAGCACCAGCCCGGCCAACGCTGAAATCGGGGCAATCACCCCTAGTGCATGCCTCGGTTTATGCCCAGGTACCAGGGTCCAAAACACCAGCGGAATCACCACAGCAAATCCCAAAACAATCACCCAATTATCGTGCAGAAGTTGTTTTTTCCCTCTCGGGGTCAGTAACCACCAAGTCCCTAACCAAAAGGCTCCGGGCAGACCCATCGCCAAAACCTGAAGGGGATAGGTCAACCATTCATGAAAGGGGTAAGCCCTGCCATGGTGGGCAGGCGATAGATGCTCCAAGCCCTCCCGGCGAACCACTGTTTGCCAAAAGGTTTCAAAACCTACTTCACGGGCCGCCACACAAACCCAGCCTCCCGCCAAAATCACAGCCAAGCCCGCCACACACCAAACAACCGGATTGAGTAATGTTTTCCACCTTTTAAACCAAACCAAAAGCCCCGCTAAAACCGGCAATAAGTAGGCAGGTCCGGTCCATTTCTGCAAAAAACCACCCAGCAGACAAACACCTAGAACACACCAACCCAAATTCTCCCATCCCTTTTCGCCACCAAACACCAAATCCAGACCCACCAACCCTCCAAACACCCAGGCACATAATGGTAAATCCAACTCTGCGCTGGGGGCTTGAGTCAACATTGCCAAACTGGCAGGCACCACTAAAAGTGCGCACCACGCGCCGACTGGCCCTATTTTTCGCCAAGCCTGCCAAGCTGCCAACCCTGCTATCACTAACCCCGCCAAAACTGATGGAAATCGCGACTCAAACACCCCAACCCGGCCGGTTAGCCGCCCAAGACCTGCCACCATCCAATACTGCAGCGGCGGCTTGGTCAAAAGCGGTTCGCCCTCCAGTCGGGGCACCCACCAAGATTTATTCCCGGCCGGGTTGTGGGCCGCCATTTCAGCAGCCACCCTTGCCCGCAATCCCTCATTCCCCCAAAGCTCACCAAGCCCCCAACCCAAGGTCATCGAAAGCAGACAAAACACCACACACAAAACCCAAATCCACCCATTTGGGCCAGACGGCAAGGGGCTTTCCAATTCCGAACAGGCTTGCTGCATTCCCCCATGGTGCCTCCAAACCCAAAACCGTGAAAAGCCCAAATGTAAAAATGGGCAAGATTTGCCGTTTTTCTAATTATCTGGACCATCGTGCCAGCCAAGAATTGCACCGCTGTCTCAAAGGCAAAGTAAACCGCCTAGGCCAGACTTCGCCCTACCTTGACGGATCTAATCGCAACTCGGTCATCCAAGCTAAATTCATAACAAGCATGAAACATTTCACGGGATTTAGAATGGATGACGTTCAAGCCCCGGCTCTTTCGGCTGGCCTACTTGCTGAGATGCTTTAACCCCGAAGTGCCTGTTGGGCAAAATAGCTAAGGCTTCGACCACTCGACAATACAAATGATAACTCGAGATATTTAATATAAATTTTTATTATATTAAATATAAAAGTGACAATGCAACATATTAAGATTGCCGCAAAAGCCCATACGCTGCTTCTCAGGTCAAATCTTCATCAAAAGTTCACATATGGATGACCCTAGCCCCAATTGGCCTAAGTATGATGAAATTTGTTAATCGGCACTCAGGTTTTTCATCTTCCCTAATGGGTTTTTAGAATGCGCTCAGCTCTTTTTTGTGTGTTCGGTTTGACCGCCTTCTTGGCCGTTGTTGGTTGCTCCGGTGGAAAATCAAAATCCGGCACCTCCGCCCAAGAAAATGACTCCAAGAGAGTGAAGCTGAGCGCTACCGGCTCAAGCTTTGTCCTCCGTCTCATGCAAGTTTGGGCCGAGAAGGCCCAATCCACCG